>DASRZB010000246.1:0-5269 GCA_035653855.1 Acidothermaceae bacterium
GAATTACGCGCGCAATTTCGCCTGGGGAAACACGACCAAATTCCTTCAGTCGGCGCACCAGAAGGACTTGCCGATTCGAACAGATGTTCGACTAGGATGACGGGGTATGACGCCCGTCGGGCAGCCGACAATCCTGCACGCTGACCTCGACGCGTTCTATGCCTCGGTCGAGCAACTGCTCGACCCGACCCTGCGAGGAATACCGATCGCGGTCGGCGGCGGAGTGGTGCTCGCGGCCTCCTACGAAGCGCGCGCCTTCGGCGTCACCGGTGGGATGTCGGGCCGGCGGGCGCGTCAGCTTTGTCCAGCCCTGCGATTCGTCGGCGGCCACTTCCACGAGTACCAGCACCTCGGCGATCAGGTCATGGCGGTGTTCCGCGACTTCACGCCGCTCGTCGAGCGGATCTCGATTGATGAGGCGTTCCTTGATGTCGCGGGCGCGATCACGTTGTTCGGCTCGCCGATCGGCATCGCGACGTCCATCCGGCGTCGGGTCAAGGACGAGATTGGGCTGCCCATCTCGATCGGGGTGGCCGGCACGAAGCACTTGGCGAAGATCGCGTCGCAGGTCGCAAAGCCCGACGGGCTGGTCGTCGTCCCGATCGGCGAGGAGCGAGAGTTCCTCGACCCGCTGCCGGTCGGCCTCATCTGGGGCGTCGGCGCGGTGACGCGCACCCGGCTGGCCGGGGTCGGAATTCGCACGATCGGCGAGCTCGCGGAGACGCCGAACTCTTACCTGCGACACCTGCTCGGCACTGCCGCGGGCGACAAGCTCTCGTCGTTGGCGACCAACGTCGACCCGCGACGAATCCAGACCACGAGGTCCGCGCATTCCGTTGGTGCGCAAGCAGCGCTTGGACGCCGAGTGGTCACGGCCGATCTCACCCGCACGACCCTCGGCTACCTCGCGGACCGGGTCGGTGGACGGTTGCGGGCCGCTGGGTTGGCCGGTCGCACGATCACGGTTCGAGTGCGCTTCGCCGACCTGCGCGCGGTGACGCGATCGATCACCGTTCCGGCCGCGCTATCGGCAACACTGACGTTGACGGAGGTCGCGACCGCGCTCGCCGACACCGCCCTTGCAGATCACCCCGACGAACGAGAGATCACGCTGCTCGCCATCTCGGTGTCGCAGCTCGTTGATCAGGCTTCGCTGCAGTTGGAGCTGCCACTGGAGTTGCACGATAGTGAGCGACGGCCAGGCACTCGCACCGGCGCCGCACGATGGGTCGTCGACCGGTCGGTCGACTTGATCCGCTCCCGCTTCGGGCGTGACGCTATCGGTTATGCAAGCGTGAAGTTCGCGGACGTCGGACATGTGCCGGACGGATTCAGAGAACTCGCAGAGCACGCACCGGAGTGAGACTCTATGCCTGAGTGCATGCGGCCCTGACCACCATCAGGCCGTGAACTTCACCGGAGCTTCACCCACGCCGGCCTCGGTGCCTCGGAAAGTCACTGTGAGAAGTCCGCTGACTGCGAACCTGGCGACAGCGTAGTTTCAGACACCGACACAGTGGTGCGGCAAGGTTTGTTGTGTCACACATGTCGATCTGCCGCCCGCGCGTTGCTGCCGGAGGTACAAGCTGACCACAGTGGGGTCGAGATCCGGCCAGTCGTAGACCACGGGTGATGCCCGACCGCCGTTGACCGGTGACCTGGTGTGTGAACGGTGTAAACGGATGGCGGCGCTGTGGCGTAGTAGGGGTGTGGAGCAACTGGAGTTCGCGGACTTCTACGTAGACAGCCGGGATGTTTGCCTGCGGGCAGTGCTGGCTAGCGTCGTGGATCTCGGCCTCGCCGAGGACTTGGTAGCCGAGGCGTTCACCCGCGCGTTGATGTCGTGGCCGAAGGTGAGTCAACACCCGGCGCCGCGCGCGTGGGTCGTACGTACGGCACTGAACACACGGGTGTCCTGGTGGCGAAAACGTCGCAACGAGGTGCCGCTCGGCGTCACCGCCTACCTGACCGCCGTTGCCGAACCCGTGATTGAGGTTGATCCCGGCCTTCTGCAAGTGTTGCGTCAACTACCTCGTCGGCAGCGAGAAGTCATCGCTGTGCGGGTGTTCCTCGACCTCGATACTCGGGCCACCGCCGATCTGTTGGGGATCTCCGAAGGAACCGTCAAAGCGCACCTTTCGCGTGCCATCGCGACACTGCGCGTTCAACTCATCAGCCATCACCAGGCGGAGGTCTTGCCATGACCGAGTACAACTCCGAGTCAGCATCGGTGCTGACTGCGGTACACGACGGGTTCGAGCCCGTCACGATGCACACCCCGCTCGACACGGTTGTTGCACAGGCGGGGGTCCGGCGGCGGCGCCGTCGCGCGATGACCGCCGTGGCCGCGGCCGCTCTGACGGTCGGAGCGGTTGCCTACGGCCAAGGGTCGACGCGCTCGGCGAAGTTGGCCACGCCTTCGACCGTTGCGCCACCCGTGCATATCGTCACCGCGGCGTACACGGTCGATAGCCAACCGAACGGTTCGGTCACGGTGACGTGGACGAAGCAGGGCTACTTCCAAGACCCGTCAGGCTTGCAATCGGCACTGCAAAAGGCCGGCTTTCCAGTTTTGGTGAAGGTCGGGGAGTTTTGCAAGGGACCGAGCGACGACGGCTACCTCGATCCGAGTGGTGTGGGCCGCGGCGTCGAGCACGTCATGCAAGCGAGCACTGACAGCAATGGTCAGGTCGTCTTCACCTTCGACCGATCAGCGCTGCCCGCGGGCAACGAGTTGTTCATTGGTTATCTCTCGCCCGCGCAACTGGCCATTACGCACGGAGCTCCCGGATCCGTCGAACGCCTGGTCCCCACCGACACGACCCTGACCTGCACGACGCAAGCACCACCGTCCCATTACGGAACTCGCGGGTAGACAACAGCCGCTTCGCTCAACCCGAATTATCCTCGCGTTGCGAACACGTACCAGCGACAATGTCCGTACGATGACGATTCCTCGGTTCACCCCGCGCGTCGATGCGCGTCCGAACGACACAACGTGGCCACAAATGCGATGGCCGCCACCGCGAGACATCGTGCTGCGCGGGCGGTGCGTCGAGTTGACGCTGGCTGATCCGCAACGCGACGCACCTGAGTTGTTTGCCGCACTTGACCACGACGCCGTCTGGCAGCACGTCGCGGGGCGGCCGGCCGATCTAGCCGGTTGCTCCCAAATTCTCAAGCAGGCCGTGGACGCCGGGCGGTGGCCGTGGGTAGTGCGGCTGATCATCGATTACGCCGGACTGGAAGCGGGCGCTGTCGTCGGTACGTCGTCGTACCTCGAGGTATCGCCACGCGACGCGAGACTCGAGATCGGGTTTACCGCGTACACGCCCGCAGTCTGGGCCGGCGTCGTCAACCCGGAAACGAAGCTGCTGCTGCTCGGCTACGCGTTCGACACACTCCACGCCGGGCGCGTTCAGTTGAAGACTGACGTGCGCAACGCGCGCTCACAACAAGCAATCGCTCGGCTGGGTGCGCAATACGAAGGCATCCTGCGCCGCTATCAGCGAAGGGCAGACGACACGGTCCGCGACACGGTGCTGTTCTCGATTCTTGCGGACGAATGGCCCGCCGCTCGCGACGGACTCATCGCTCGCCTCGACGAGTTGCTGAGCCGCTAATCACACGGTGGGGGTCTCGCCCGCCAGGATCTGCGCGAGCATCGGCGTGTCGATGTTGCCTCCGCTCTGTATCACCGCAACGCGACGTCCGCGAGCAATCGACCGTTCTGACATCAGGCCAGCCAATGCGATTGCTCCGCCTGGTTCCGCGACGTTGTGCGTCGTCGACAACAGCAACCGAACGGCGTCCGCGCAACTGTCTTCACTGACCTGCAGGATCCGTGCGGCGCCGGCGTTGATGACGTCGATGGCGGTTGCATCAGGTACACGGGTCGCGACACCGTCGATGAAGGTGTGCGCCGACTCGGTCGTCACGAGGGTGCCAGCAGCAAAGGACAACGCCGTCGCGGGTGCCCGCTGCGCCACCACGCCGACGATCTCCGTCTGCAGCCCGAGGAAATCGCGGACGCCGATCAGCCCGCTAATGCCGGTGCCCATCCCGACTCCGACGTAGACCGTGTCGAGATCGCTGACCGCCGTGAGCAGTTCGCGGGCATATGTCGCGACACCCAGCACTAGGTCGGCGTGGTACGGCGGTACCGGTTCGAGGCCGCGTGACGCCGCGATCTCCGTCGAGTACTCCCGTGATGCCTGAAAGTCGTGGCCGTGTTCGATGACCTGCGCACCTAAGGCGCGCATCGCGGCGTTCTTGTCCGGACTGTTGCCATGTGGCACCACGATCGTCACCGTGAGGCCGTTGACGCGACCGGCGAACGCGAGACTCTGCCCGTGATTGCCACGGGTCGCCGAGACGATGCCAGACACATCGGGTCGCCGGGCGCGCAGGCGGTCGGCGTAGACCAGGCCGCCGCGAATCTTGAACGCACCGACCGGGGTGTGGTTCTCGTGCTTCACCCAGACATCGGCGCCGACCTCCGCGCCGAGCAACGGCCACGCGTATTGGGGCGTCGGTCGTACCCATCGACCCACGAGTTCGGTCGCATACGCCAACTCATCAGCGCTGAAGGACATGTCGGCAGTCTCGCATCCACGTTGCCGCTTACGCTCACGGTTATGCCGGACGCCGATCAGCAGCCGCTGCCGCCCAGTCCTGAACTGGTGGCCCGGGCACGCGCGTACCTCGAGTCGGGCGGCTCTCCGGCCACGGCGAAGGGGTCCGCCACGGTGATCCTGTTGCGCGACGGACCGCAACAGCTCGAGGTCTTCATGATTCGGCGCCACATGGGGATGCTCTTCGCTGGTGGCATGTACGTGTTTCCGGGCGGCGTGGTCGACGCCGCCGACCAGGTGGGCCGCGATCACCAGCAAGCCCACGCGTTCGCGGCCATCAGAGAGACCTTCGAAGAGTGCGGCGTCTTGCTGGCGTCGAGTGCCGACCTAGACCCTATGAAACTGGAGGCAGACAGGCTGGCCCTGATCGAGCATCGCGCCACGTTTGACGAGGTTCTCGCCCGCCACGGTGTGGCGGCGCAGCCGCACCTCCTGCGACCGTGGTCGCGCTGGATCACCCCCGACTTCGAGCCGCGCCGTTACGACACCCATTTCTACGTCGCCATCGCCCCCGCGCAGGACGCGCGTTTCGTCGGCGGTGAGTCCGATGCAGCGCAATGGGTCGCGCCAGAATTGGCTGTAGACGCGCAAGAGAACGGTGACTGGCTGCTGATGCCACCCACCGAGTGGACGCT
>DASRZB010000247.1:0-7286 GCA_035653855.1 Acidothermaceae bacterium
CCTTGAGCAGGCTGCCCTTGAGCTTGTCCAGCCCGCGGGTGGCGTAGGGCGCTATGGCCGCCACGTGCAGCTTGTTCTTGCGGACCGCCTTGCGCAGCCGCAGGAAGACGATCGGCGACTCGTCCTCGGGCTCGAAGCCGACCAGCAGCACGGCCGGGGCCGTCTCCAGGTCGTGGTAGGTGGTCTCCAGCTCGCGGCCGGCCACGTGCGCGGCCAGGAAGCCGGCCTCCTCGGCGGCGTGCGGCCGGGCCCGGAAGTCGATGTCGTTGCTGTCCAGGGCGACCCGGGCGAACTTCGCGTAGGCGTAGGCGTCCTCCACGGTGGCGCGGCCGCCGACGAGCACCCCGGCCTGGCCGCGGGCGGCGCGCAGTCCGGTCGCGGCCGCGTCCAGCGCCTCCGGCCAGGAGACCGGGACCAACTCGCCGTCCCGGCGGACCAGCGGGTGCCGGATCCGGTCCTTCTGGCTGGCGTACTGGAAGGCCCAGCGGCCCTTGTCGCAGTTCCACTCCTCGTTGACCTGCGGATCGACGCCAGCCAAGCGCCGCAGCATCTTGCCGCGGCGGTGGTCGTTGCGTTGCTGGCAGCCGGAGGCGCAGTGCTCGCAGATGCTCGGCGATGACACGAGGTCGAACGGCCGGGCCCGGAATCGATACTGCGTTCCGGTCAGCGCGCCGACCGGGCAGATCTGCACCGTGTTACCCGAGAAGTAGGAGTTGAACGGCTGGTCTTCGTAGACCGCGACCTGCTCGAGTGCAGAACGCTCGAGCATTTCGATGAACGGGTCGCCGGCGATCTGCTGCGCGAATCGTGTACACCTCGTGCACAACACGCAACGTTCGCGGTCGAGCAGTACTTGCGCTGAGATGGCGATCGGTTTGGGGTACGTGCGCTTCACGTCACGAAAACGCGACTCGGAGTAGCCGTTCGTCATCGTCTGGTTCTGCAGCGGGCACTCGCCGCCCTTGTCGCACACCGGACAGTCGAGCGGGTGGTTGACGAGCAGCAATTCGATGACGCCGTTCTGCGCCTTCTCGGCCACGGCCGAGGTGTACTGCGTCTTGACGATCATGCCTTCGGTCACCGTGGTCGTGCACGACGCCATCGGCTTCTTTTGACCCTCAACCTCGACAAGGCACTGACGGCAGGCGCCGACCGGGTCGAGCAGCGGATGCTCGCAAAAACGCGGCACCTGGATGCCGACAAACTCGGCGGCCCGAATTACCAACGTGCCCTTGGGAACCGAAATCTCGAACCCATCAACCGTGAGATTGACCAGGTCGGACCGAGCCGGCTGGTTCACGCCAGCACTATGCCTTTCGCCGCCTCCAGCGCCCGAAGGCGGATTCGTCGTCACGGTCATCAGGCACTCGCTCCGGCAAAGACGGTCGACGCGACCGGATCGAACGGACAGCCCTTGCCGTCGAAGTGGGCGACATACTCGTCGCGGAAGTACTGGATCGACGAGGTCACTGGGCTAGTCGCCCCGTCACCAAGAGCGCAGAACGCGCGGCCCAGAATGTTCCCCGAGAGGTCGAGCAGCGTTTCGATGTCCTGCTCGTCACCCTCGCCACGCTCAAGACGCTCGAGGATTTGTACGTACCAGAACACTCCCTCGCGGCACGGCGTGCACTTGCCGCAAGACTCGTGCGCGTAGAACTCACTCCATCGCAACACCGCGCGCACGACGCACGTCGTCTCATCGAAGAGTTGAAGGGCGGTCGTGCCAAGCATCGAGCCGTTCGCCACTGGCCCTTCGAAATCGAGCGGGACGTCGAGGTGTGCTGAGGTAAACAACGGAGTCGACGAGCCGCCCGGCGTCCAGAATTTCAATTCGTGACCCTCGCGCATCCCGCCGGTGGCGTCGAGTAACTCGCGCAAGGTGATACCGAGCGGCGCCTCGTACTGGCCGGGCTGCGCGACATGGCCGGAGAGCGAGAAAATCTTGAATCCGGGTGACTTCTCTGTGCCCATCTTTCTGAACCAGGCGGCGCCACCGCGCACGATCGCCGGCACACTCGCGATGGTCTCGACGTTGTTGATGACGGTGGGGCAGGCGTAAAGGCCTTCGATCGCGGGGAACGGCGGTCGCAGTCGCGGCTGGCCGCGGAAGCCCTCGAGCGACTCAAGCAGCGCAGTCTCTTCACCGCAGATGTAGGCACCGGCGCCGATGTGCACGACGACGTTGATGTCGAAGCCGGAACCGAGCACGTTATGCCCGATGAAGCCAGCCGCCTTCGCCTCTTCGACCGCGTTGAGCAACCGGCGAACGACGTGCAGCACCTCGCCGCGGACGTAGATGAATGCTTCATTCGCGCGGATCGCATACGCCGAGATCAACACACCCTCGAGTAGGGTGTGCGGGCTCGCCATCATCAGCGGAATGTCTTTGCAGGTGCCGGGTTCGCTCTCGTCTGCGTTGACCACGAGGTAGTGCGGCTTGCCGTCACCTTGCGGGATGAAGCCCCACTTCATGCCGGTCGGGAAGCCTGCGCCGCCGCGACCACGCAGCCCGGAGTCCTTGATCATCGAAATGAGCGCGTCGGGCTCCATCGCGAGTGCCGCGCGCAGCGAGTCGTAACCGCCCGTGCGGCGGTACGCTGCCAGCGTCCAGGACCGCGGCGTGCCCCAGTTCGCCGTGAGCACCGGCGTGAGCGCGAAGGTCATGACACGTCCTTGCTCTCAGCGGCCGCAGCCTTGCTCTCAATTGCGGGAGCCGCGTCGCCGCGTTCCTTCGCCAGTTCGATGCCGACCAGCGAGCCGGGGCCCGCGGAGGGACCTTCGTTGACCAACGTGTCGGCGAAGCCGGCCAACACGCGCGAGGTCTCGACGTGCGTGATGAGCGGTGCGCCGCGCGTCGGCACCGGCAGGTCGCCCGCGCGCAGCTTGTCGACGAGTTCCTTGGCGCTCTCGACGGTCTGGTTATCAAAGAACTCCCAGTTGACCATCACCACCGGGGCGTAGTCGCACGCCGCGTTGCACTCGATGTGCTCAAGCGTCACCAAGTTGTCGGGCGTCGTGCCTGCGTTGCCGACACCAAGATGTTCTTTGAGCGCAGCGAAAATGGCGTCGCCGCCAAGGATCGCGCACAAGGTGTTCGTGCAGACGCCGACGTGGTAGTCGCCGCACGTCCGGCGCTTGTACATCGTGTAGAACGTGCTCACCGCGGCCACTTCGGCTGTGGTCAGCCCGAGAAGTTCGGCGACCAGTTTGATGCCGTCGGGTGACACATACCCTTGCTCGGCTTGCACCAGATAGAGCAATGGCATCATGGCCGACCGCGCCCGCGGGTAGCGCGCGATGACTTGCGCGCCGAGCTCGCGGACGCGCGCCTTTGCGTCGTCCGACATTGGATCGGCAAGCGACGCGCCAGGACCGAGCCGTGGATCAAGCGTGACGGTCGGCAAGCCGTTCGGTTCACCGTGGCTGTGACTCAACGATCGCACCCGCCCATCACCGGGTCGAGGCTCGCCACCGACGCGATGACGTCGGCTATGAGGCTGCCCTCGCACACTGCCGGGACCGCCTGCAGGTTCACGAAGGATGGCTCGCGCAGGTGCACGCGATACGGCTTGGTGCCACCATCACTAACCAGATGGACGCCGAGTTGTCCGCGCGGTGATTCGATCGGGACGTAGACCTGGCCCGGGGGTACGTGGAATCCCTCGGTGACCAGCTTGAAGTGGTGGATGAGCGACTCCATCGACGTGGCCATGATGTGCCGGATGTGGTCGAGCGAGTTGCCCATGCCGTCGGCACCGAGGGCGAGTTGCGCAGGCCATGCGATCTTCTTGTCCTCGACCATGACCGGGCCCGGACGCAGCCGATCGAGGCACTGTTCGACGATCTTGACTGACTCGCGAATCTCGTCGAGCCGAACCAGGAAGCGCGCGAAGCAGTCGCCTTCTTGTTGGGTCGGGACGTCGAACTCATACGTCTCGTAGCCGCAGTACGGCTGGCTCTTGCGCAGGTCCCATGGCAACCCGGCTGCGCGCAGCAGCGGGCCAGTGACACCGAGCGCGACGCAGGCGTTGACGTCGAGATAGCCGACGCCCTGCAGCCGCGCAATCCAGATCGGCTGCCCGGTGAGGAGGTTGCTGTACTCGTCAACCTTTCCGGGCATGAGTTGCACGAATTCGCGGATCTTCTCAACCGCGCCAGGAGGCAGATCCTGAATCACGCCGCCAGGACGGACGTACGCGTGGTTCATCCGCAGACCGGTGACCATCTCGAAGATGTCGAGGATCAGTTCGCGCTCGCGGAACGCGTAGAGCATCGCCGAGAGTGCACCGACCTCAAGACCGCCGGTGCCGAGCCAGACCAGGTGCGAGGAGATCCGGTTGAGCTCCATCATCATCACGCGGATCACTTGCGCGCGGACCGGTACTTCGTCTGTGATGCCGAGCAACTTCTCGACTGCCATCGAGTAGCCGGTCTCGGTGAACAGCGGCGACAGGTAGTCGGCGCGGGTGAGGAACGTGACGGCTTGCGTGAAGTTGCGGTACTCGCAGTTCTTCTCGATGCCAGTGTGCAGGTAGCCGATCGCGAGCCTGGCCTGCGTGATGGTCTCGCCGTCGAGTTCGAGGATCAGCCTCAGCACGCCGTGCGTCGACGGATGCTGCGGACCCATGTTCACGACGACGCGCTCCGCATGTTCGGTCGTCACATCGGCGGCGAGGTCGTCCCAGTCGCCACCGGTCACTGTGTAGACGCGGCCCTCAGTGGTCTCGCGCACACCCGCGTAAGGATCGGTTGTGGTCATGCGTATTGCCTGCGCTCATCCGGCGGCGGAATCGTGGCGCCCTTGTATTCGACCGCGATGCCACCGAGCGGGTAGTCCTTGCGCTGCGGATGCCCCGGCCAATCGTCGGGCATCATGATGCGCGTCAGCGCGGGATGCCCATCGAAGATGACGCCGAACATGTCCCAGGTCTCGCGCTCTTGGAAGTCGGCCGTTGGCCAAACCGAAACGACCGAAGGCACGTGCGGGTCGTCGTCCGGCGCTGCAACTTCGAGCCTGATGCGTCGGTTGTGCGTCATCGACGTCAGCTCGTAGACGACGTGCAGCTCGCGGCCGGCGTCCATCGGATAGTGCACGCCCGACAGCGAGGACAGCAGCTCGAAGCGAAGGTCCTGGTCGTCGCGCAAGCTCTGGGCGAGATCGCGGAGCTTCTCCCGGCGCACATGCAGTGTCAGTTCGCCACGATCGACGATCGAGCGCTCAACCGCCTGCGCCACGCCTGGGTAGGCCTGGGCCAGCGCGTCCGCGACCTCGTCGAAGTACCCGCCGTAAGGACGTGGGGTCGAAGGGGCTGACCCGGTGGCATGCGCGGGGACCGCGCCGATCTCGGATTCGGCACCACTGAGCACGGGCGCCGTCGGCGGCTGCCCGACCGGCTGATCGCTCACCGAAGCAGACCCTTCATCTCATGGGTCGGCACGGCCTCCAGCGCGTCAATCTCGCGCTCCTGCGCTTGCTTCTTGGCGTTGGGGCCAAGCTTCATGACCTGAATGCGCTCGTGCAGTTCGAGGATGGCGTGCATCAGCATCTCCGGCCGTGGCGGGCAGCCGGGTAAGTACATGTCGACCGGGACCACGTGGTCGACGCCCTGGACGATCGCGTAGTTGTTGAACATGCCGCCCGACGATGCGCACACACCCATCGCGAGTACCCACTTGGGCTCGACCATCTGGTCGTAAATCTGCCGCAAGACCGGTGCCATCTTCTGGCTCACGCGACCGGCCACGATCATCAGGTCAGCCTGACGCGGCGAGGCGCGAAAGACCTCCATGCCGAACCGAGCAAGGTCATAGCGGCCAGCGCCCGACGCCATCATCTCGATCGCGCAGCAGGCCAAGCCGAAGGACGCTGGCCAAAGCGAGTTCTTCCGTGCGGTGCCGGCAAGCTTCTCGACGCTGGTCAGCAGGAAGCCGCTGGGCAGATTTTCTTCAAGACCCATGTCTGGTTCTCAGTCCCATTCCAGCCCGCCGCGACGCCACACGTACACGTAAGCGACGAACACGGTGAGGATGAACAGCACCATTTCAACGAGGCCGAAAACCCCGAGGTGCTGGAACGCGACTGCCCACGGATACAAGAAGATGATTTCAATGTCGAAGACGATGAACAGCATCGCGGTCAGGTAGTACTTCACCGGGAACTTGCCCCCGCCGACCGGTTGCGGGGTCGGCTCGATGCCGCACTCGTACGCGTCGTACTTCGCGCGGTTGTAGCGCTTCGGCCCACTCAGGCTGCCCATGAGAATCGAGAACACGGCGAACCCTGCAGCGAGCAGGAACAATGCGAGGAGCGGCACGTAACTGGCGTTGGTACTCACCGCGGTTCCTCACTCTCGCTTGCCGACTAGGGCCGTGTCAGTCTAGGTGGGTGCGAAGCGCGTCCTGCGCGCGGGTCAGGCTGCAGGGGCGATCCGCGTGAGTCCGTTGATGATGCGGTCCATGGCGTCGCCGCCCTTGGGATCGGTGAGGTTCGCGAGCATCTTCAAGGTGAACCGCATGATGGTCGGATGCGACATCCCGTGGCGGGTCAGCAGTCTCATCACACCCGGCTTGCCGATGAGATTCACGAACACCCGCCCGACGGTGTAGTAGCCGCCGTAACGGTCATCGAGTGCTTTCGGATAGCCGTGCAAGGCACGCTCGCGAGGAAGTCCGGCCGGTCGGGCCAGCGCCTGCGCGATGATCTCGGCCGCTAGCTCGCCCGACTCCATCGCGTACGCGATGCCCTCGCCGTTGCACGGATTAACCATGCCGCCGGCGTCACCGACCAAGAGCACTCCGCGGTCGTAGTGGGGCTTGCGATTGAAACCCATCGGCAACGCCGCGCCGCGCACCGGACCACGCGAGTGCTCCTCGTCGAATCCCCACTCCTTCGGCATCCCCGCCGTCCACCGTTTAAGCAGTTGGCGGTAGTCGACGTTGCGGAAGGAGGCGGAGGTGTTCAAGATGCCCAGCCCGACATTGCTCGTACCGTCGCCCATGCCGAACACCCAGCCATAGCCGGGAAGCAGCCGGTCCTTGCCCTCGTAGCGGTCCCACAGCTCGAGCCACGACTCGAGCCAGTCGTCATCGTGGCGCGGCGACTCGAAGTAGCGGCGATACGCCACCCCCATGGGCCGGTTCTCTCTGCGATGCAGGCCGAGCGCGAGTGAGAAGCGGCTCGAGTTGCCATCCGCCGCGACGATGACCGGCGCCTTGAACATGACGTCGCGCTCACCGCCGACCGGGCGTGCCATGACACCCACCACTCGCCCCGATCGGCCGTCGAT
>DASRZB010000248.1:0-5346 GCA_035653855.1 Acidothermaceae bacterium
AGGTCGCCCGCGATACCCGCGGTGGTCATGCACTCGTTGCGTTGACCGTCGACTCGGCCCTGCCGGTTGCTGTGCTCGAGACGATCGTCACCGAGATCGGTGCCGAGTCGGGCCGCGCGGTCGACCTCGTCGAAGTCTGAAGCCGCGCGCGTTACCTGCCGGGACGACGGGTGGCGGGCCTGCGGATGCGTCGGCCCGCGGGTGGCGCACCGACCGCGTCTCGCATCGTGAGATCTGATGCGTTGTTTCTGAGACGGCCGGTACGCTTGGGACATGGCTCGCAGCGTGCGTCTCGCCGTCATCGCTGGTGACGGCATCGGCCCCGAGGTGGTCGACGAGGGTCTGAAGGTCCTCGATGCGGTGACGCCTGCGCACGACGTGAAAGTCGAGCGGACCGAGTACGACCTCGGCGCCCGCCGTTGGCATGCGACTGGTGAGACGCTGCCCGACTCGGTGCTCGAGGAACTGCGCGGCCATGACGCGATCCTGCTCGGTGCGGTCGGCGATCCTGGGGTGCCCAGCGGGGTGCTCGAGCGCGGCCTGCTGCTGCGGTTGCGGTTCGAGCTCGACCACTTCGTGAACCTGCGCCCAGTGAAGCTTTTCCCGGGGGTCGCGAGTCCACTCGCCGGTGTGGGCCCGGCCGACATCGACTTCGTGGTGATCCGCGAGGGTACCGAGGGTGCCTACGCCGGTGCCGGCGGCTTCCTGCGCAAAGGCACGCCGCACGAGATCGCCACCGAAGAAAGTGTCAACACTGCCTACGGCGTCGAACGTGTTGTGCGCGACGCCTTTGCCCGCGCCGCAAATCGTCCGCGGCGCAAGCTCACGCTGGTGCACAAGAACAACGTGCTCGTGCACTCCGGCGATCTGTGGACCCGCACGGTCAAGGCGGTCTCGGCCGACTTCCCCGACATTGCCGTCGATTACTGCCACGTCGACGCCGCGACCATCTACTTCGTGACCGATCCACAGCGCTTCGACGTCATCGTGACCGACAACCTGTTCGGCGACATCCTCACCGACCTCGGTGCAGCGATCGCCGGTGGCATCGGGCTCGCGGCGAGCGGCAACATCAATCCAGCCCGGACGACGCCGAGCATGTTCGAGCCCGTGCACGGCAGCGCACCCGACATCGCCGGCAAGGCGATTGCCGACCCGACCGCAACAGTGCTGTCCGTTGCGATGCTGCTCGACCACCTCGGACTCCCCGAAGCAGCCGCCACCGTCGAAGCCGCGGTCGCCGCCGACCTTGCAGAGCTCGAGCGAGCCGCTACGTCTGACTCAGCCTCCGGCCGAGTACCGAAGCCGGTCCGCCGCGCGACCCACGAGGTCGGCGACGCACTGGCCGCCCGCGTCGCCGGCTGAACCCGGCACCGGGCAACGCAGCCGGGCAGACCGGTTCGGGGGAACCCGCAGCCAGCCGCACGCCGACAACGAATCGCCAGCTGACCGGCGTCCGGCCCCTGTTCTTTGCGACCCCGCCTCGTGAATCAACGAAGCCAGCCGGGTCATCCAGCCCTCACGTAACGCGGTGGGCTAGCGTCGCAACCACATCAGCCGTGAGGATTGACCAATGACCATCGAATTCACCCGCACCGACCCGACCGAGCCGGTGCCGGCCGCTCAACGTGACGAGCTGCTCGCGAATCCCGGTTTCGGCCGGGTCTTCACCGATCACATGGTCACGATCACCTGGACGCCAGACGAAGGCTGGCACCACGCGAGCCTGCGGCCGTACGGTCCGCTCGCGCTCGACCCGGCGACCGCCGTTTTTCACTATGGGCAGTCGATCTTCGAGGGTTTCAAGGCCTATGTGCAGCCGGACGGCTCGATCAAGACGTTTCGACCGGACGCAAACGGACGCCGGTTCCAGCGGTCCGCGGCACGGCTCGCGTTGCCCGAACTGCCGGTCGACGACTTCGTGGCGGCCGCCGACTTGCTGATCGAGGCCGATCGCGCATGGGTCTCGCCCGAGGAGGAAAAGAGCTTGTACATCAGGCCGTTCATGATGGCCACGGAGGCTTTTCTCGGCGTCCGGCCTGCCAATCATGTGACGTTCCTGATCATCGCCTCGCCGGCCGGTGCGTATTTCGCCGGCGGTTTGCATCCGGTGTCGATCTGGTTGTCGGAGGAGTACACGCGTGCGGCGCCGGGCGGCACGGGCGCAGCGAAGTGCGCGGGCAACTACGCGGCCAGCCTCGTCGCACAGCAAGAGGCCAGCGCGAATGGCTGCGACCAGGTCGTTTTCCTCGATGCAGTCGAGAAGCGCTGGGTCGAAGAGCTCGGCGGCATGAACGTGTACTTCGTGTTCGATGACGGCACTCTGGTGACGCCGCCGGTGTCCGGCACGATCCTTGAGGGCGTTACCCGCGACGCGATCCTGACGATCGCGGCGGAGCACGGGCACGCGACGCAGCAACGTCCGATCGACATCGATGAGTGGCGATCCGGCGTGACGTCGGGGCGCATCACTGAGGTCTTCGCCTGCGGCACGGCGGCGGTTGTGACGCCGCTTGGCCGACTCGCGTGGCGCGGGGGAGAGCTGACGATGGGCGACGGACATCCCGGCAAGGTCACCCAGGACCTGCGCGATTCGCTGCTTGCCATCCAGTACGGCACCGCGCCTGATCCACACGGCTGGATGCACACCGTCTGCTGAAACTGCGGGTCTGCTGAAACTGCGGGTCTGCTGAAACTGCGGGTCTGCTGAGTTCGGCTCCAAGTCAGCCGGATGGAACCGAACGGCGGGGTGGGGTGTCTTGATGGCATGTACAGCCTGACGCAGGACGCGAGCGCTCCCCGGCTCGCCGACCCGCTCATGACCCGGGCGGACGGCGACAGCCTCGAGGACCTGTACCGCCGCTGCCGTCCCGGGCTGGTGCGTCTCGCGCACCTGCTGACCGGTTCGGCAACAGCGGCGGAGGACGTCGTACACGACGCCTTTATCGGGTTCGCGCGCAGCAAGTCGCAGGTGAGCGATCCGCCTGCGTACCTGCGGCGCTCGGTCGTGAACCTGAGCACGAACATCCATCGCCGCACGGCTCGCGAACGCCGGCATCTCGCCAGCGTGACCGAGTCGATTGTCGACCCCGCGGAGGTCGACGAGACGTGGCACCTCGTCAGGCAGCTGCCGCCGCGCCAACGCGCGGTGCTGGTGTTGCGGTTCTACCTCGATCTTTCCGAAACGGAGACGGCGCGGTTGCTCGGCTGCAAGCCCGGCACCGTCAAGTCGTCGACCGCCCGCGCGCTCGCCAAGCTCAAGGAGAAGATGTCATGACCCCCGACGACGAAGCGCTGGCCCGATTGCGGGCTGCCCTTCACACCATTGCCGACCGGACGCCGATCAGTGCCGGTCGCCTGAATGAGGTGTCGGTCGCGGCCACCGAAAGGCACAACCGTCCCGTCGTGACGATCGTGTCGGCGGCAGCCGCCGTTGCGGCGATCGCCGCTGTGTCGGCGGTCGTGGTGGGCACCCACTCCAGCGCCTCTCACGCGATCCTGCCCGGCGCCGCTGGCGCGGAATCGTCGACGCCCACGCCGATTGCCTCACCCGTCGCCTCACCCGTCGCGTCGGCGGTCCCGTCGCCCGTCGCGTCGGCTCCTGCACCAGTCGCCTCGGTCGCAACCACAAGCTGCGTGCCGGAGAACTACCACGTCATCGCCTCGCCGTCCGAAGTCGCAGGCCTCACCTACATGCTGCCCGCAACGCCCGCCGGCTACGTGCTCTACGGCGCGTGGGGAACGATCTCGCGGAATCTTTGCGCAGACAGTGTCACCTGGTACGTCGAGTACGACCCCGCGTCTGGCACACCCGGCGATGGCACGAATGCGTATCAGGTCACCGTGACGAAGGTTGGCGGCGACTCGGTTGGCGGCGACTTCTCCAGCGCACGCCCCGTCGCCTCAACACCGATCACGGTCAACGGCGTCGAGGGATACGTCTTCAACAAGGACAACACCTACGCCAGCATCGGCTGGACCAACGGTGGAGCAGCGATCACCTTCTCCGGCCCCAGCGCCGGTGGTGTTCAGTCGCTGGTGAAGGTCGCCGACTCGTTGGCGCTGCTGAGCCCGAACGACCCGCGGATCGTTGCGCCGGCCAATTGCCAAGTGCCTGCGGGCAGCGTGTGCGGGAGCGACAGTCCGACGCCGATCGCGTCGGCAAGCCCGAGCCCGAGCCCGACCCCCGCCGGCTAAGGCCCGCGTCTCGAAGGACCGTAGGCGGAAGCAGGCTCGCGTGACGTGACGACGCTACGCATCGTGTGGCACACTGTCGACGTGACCTACTCCGCGGCGATTATTGAGTAGGCGCGCCGGTCGATACAGACCAGCGCGCCAGACCTCCCGCATGCTGCGGGGGGTCTTTTTGCTTTGAGTGGACCAAATCCGTAGGACTTCCAACGAAGTTGAGGTAACCCGATGGCTCCGCAACCCGACGCCTTTCACGTCTACGACACAACCCTGCGCGACGGCGCACAGGGTGAGGGCATGGCCCTCACGGTCGCCGACAAACTGGCGATTGCGCAGAACCTCGACGATCTCGGCGTCGGTTTCATTGAGGGCGGTTGGCCGGGCGCGTTGCCGAAGGACACCGAGTTCTTCCGCCGCGCCCGCACTGAGTTGAAGCTCAAGAACGCCACGCTCAGCGCATTCGGTGCGACCCGCAAGCCGAACGTGAAGGCCGCCGACGACCCGCAGGTGGCGGCCCTGCGAGATTCCGAAGCGCCCGTCGTATGTCTCGTGGCCAAGAGTCACGACCGGCATGTACTCGAGGCGTTGAAGACCACGCTCGACGAGAACCTCGCGATGATCCGCGACACGGTTGAACACCTGCGAAGTGAGGGGCGCCGAGTCTTCGTTGACGCCGAGCATTTCTTCGACGGCTACAAGGCGAATCCCGCCTACGCCGTCGAAGCGGTTCGGGTCGCAGCCGAGGCCGGAGCTGACGTGATTGTGCTGTGCGACACGAACGGCGGGATGTTGCCCACGCAGCTTGCCGACGTCGTCCAGACCGTGTTGGAAAGTAGTGGTGCTCGTCTTGGTATCCACACACACGACGACACCGGCTGCGCAGTCGCGAATACGCTCGCTGCGGTCGAGGCCGGCGTCACGCACGTGCAAGGGGTCATCAACGGATACGGCGAACGTTGCGGCAATGCGAATCTCGTGACGGTCGTCGCAAATCTCGAACTGAAGCTCGGACGGCGAGTGCTTCCCAACGATCGCGTCGTTGACCTCGGGCGGGTCAGCCATGTGGTCGCGGAAATCGCGAACCAGTCGCCGCGCACTCACCAGCCCTACGTCGGGCTGTCCGCCTTCGCGCACAAGGGCGGTCTGCACGCGTCG
>DASRZB010000249.1:0-12934 GCA_035653855.1 Acidothermaceae bacterium
TATGTTCGGGCGCCGTTGCGAACGTTCTCCAGCAGCGAGACCAGCGGCGCAGCGATCCTGCTCGCCAGCACAATTGCGGCGCTGATCTGGGTCAATATCAACGCCCACTCGTACAACACGGTCTGGCACACGGCGTTCGCCATCCGATTGGGCCACGGAACGGTGAATCAAGACCTGCGCGGGTGGGTCAACACCGGCCTCATGACGTTCTTCTTCCTCGTCGTCGGTCTCGAAGCACGCAGGGAATTCGATATTGGCGAACTGCGTGAACGCAAGCGCGTCACGTTGCCGTTACTTGCCGGCGTCACCGGCATGATCGTGCCGGTCGGTATTTACCTTGCCTTCAACGGTGGCCGCACCAGTGCGCACGGGTGGGGCACCGTGATGTCGACCGACACCGCATTCGCCCTCGGCATGCTAGCGCTGGTCGGGCCGCGTTTTCCTGACCGCCTACGAGCTTTCATGCTCACCGTCGTCGTGGTCGACGACATCGTTGCGTTGCTCGTCATCGCGACCGTATACACGAAACACTTGCGTTGGATGCCGCTCGTCATTGCGCTCGCGCTATTCGCCTGCACACTCGCGATTCGCGCATTCAAGCTGCCATACCGCATGCAGTTGTACGCAGTGTTTGGCGCAGCCAGCTGGCTCGCACTTTTCAAGTCTGGCGTCGACCCGGTTGTCGTCGGACTCGTTCTGGGCCTACTTACCTATGCCTACTCAGCGAGCCGGCCTGCTCTCGACCTCGCGACAGAAGGTTTCCGGCAGTTCCGCGAGCAGCCGACGGCACAGCTCGCCCGACAAGCCCGGGCCAGCGTCGAGGCGGCAATCTCGCCCAATGACCGACTGCAGCAACGGTTCAGCCCGTGGACCACTTACGTCATCGTCCCGCTGTTCGCACTCGCCAACGCGGGCATCCCGATCAGCAGACACTTTGTATCGACGGCGTTCAAGTCGCCGATCACGATTGGCATCGTCGTCGGCTACGTGCTCGGAAAGCCCATCGGCATCGCCGGCATGTCATGGCTGGTCACCGCTGTCACCCATCGGAAGTTGCGTCCACCTGTCGGGTGGGCGGCGGTCGCCGGCGCGGGTTCGATTGCCGGTATTGGATTCACCGTCTCCTTGCTGATCGCGTCTCTCGCGTTCACCGGTACACAGTTGCAAGAAGCAAAGGCCGGGGTGCTGACTGCGGCTGTGCTCGCGTCATTGCTGACCTGGGTGCTTTTCCGGATCACCGAACGGCTACCCACCCGACAGCGCATCATCGCCCTGCTCGGCCGGTCTGAGGCAATCGTCGACCTCGCCGACCCGGTCGACGTGGAGCGCGACCACATTCGCGGCCCACATGAGTCGCTGGTGACACTGCTCGAATACGGCGACCTCGAATGTCCCTACTGCGGACAGGCCGAGCCGATCGTGCGCGAGTTGTTGTCGGAGTTCGGCGATATCCGCTACGTGTGGCGGCACCTGCCCCTGACCGACGTACACCCGAACGCGCAGCTCGCAGCGGAGGCAACCGAAGCCGCCGAGGCGCAGGGCGCGTTCTGGGAGATGCACGACCTGCTCTTCCAGCATCAGGACGCCCTCGGGCTCAGAGACCTGATCCGTTACGCGGGCGAGCTTGGCCTCGATGTCGACCGCTTCACCGACGACGTCAAACATCACGTCGGCGCCGCTCGGGTCGCCAGCGACGTGGACAGCGCCGACCTCAGCAACGTCTCGGGTACGCCCACGTTCTTCATCAACGGCATCCGCCACCACGGCGCCTACGACATCACATCGCTCAAAGTCGCGGTGAAGGCCGCCGGCGCCCGCGCGACGATCGCGTAGCGGACCCGCCGACCCCGCATCCCGTCGGCCGACGTCCCCCACGGGCTAACGGAGAGACGCGGCCCCGTCGACGCTTCGAGCCACGCCATCGTCAGGCACTCGTCACCATCCGTTCACCGAACAATCACGCGCAATCCAGAAGGAATCACTCCGCTCGTCACCAACGTCAGATCGGGTTGGTGCTGGCCGCCGCGGTGGCGGCCATTGAGGAGACCACCATGCAGATCAGCTCACGCCAGAGGAAGTCTGGGCTTCGCAGAGTCGCAACGGTTTCGGCAATCGTCGGATCCGCGCTCGCGCTCAGCCTCCCTGTGGCTGCCAGCGCCGTGCAGCCAAGCGCGCCCACGACGGGTTCGACCTCCACACCGATCAAGCACCTAGTCGTGATCTTCCAGGAGAACGTGTCGTTCGACCACTACTTCGGGACGTACCCCAACGCCACCAACACCTCAGGGCAGGCGTTCCACGCAGCCCACGGCACACCGAAGGTCAACAACCTCGCCGACACCAAAGGCGTCGGCGGCGGCGGCACATTACTAACGAACAACCCGAACAAGGACGCCGCAAACAACCAGGTCAATCCGGCGCGGCTCGATCCCGCGACGGTCAACGCGATCCTGCAATGTGACCAGGACCACGACTACAACGACGAGCAGAAAGCCTTCGACGGCGGCAAGATGGACAAGTTCATCACGACCGTGGGCGCCGCCAGCGGGAAGAGCCCGACCGGTCAGCCGTGTAGCGCAGACGACGTCATGAACTACTACGACGGCAACACCGTCACCGCGATGTGGAACTACGCGCAGCAGTTCGCGATGAGCGACAATTACTTTGGCGCCACCTTTGGTCCGTCGGCGCCAGGCGCGATCAATCTCGTGACCGGGGACACCGGAAACGTCGGCCTGCAGATCAATGGCGCCGCAACTGACGGCGACACTGTGAGCGATGGCAAGGGCGGCTTCTCACTCGTGTCAGATGCCCAGCCCTACTACGACGACTGCTCGACGAGGGACGCCGTCTCGCTAACAGGTGCGAACGTCGGCGACGAACTGAACGCGGCCGGACTCAGTTGGGGCTGGTTCCAGGGTGGCTTCAGGCCGACCACCACCTTCGCGACGGCGACCGCCGGCAGCCCTCAGCCGACGAGCACCTTCACCCCTGACGAGTTCAAGGGCAAGTTTGCCGTGGCGCCAGCCTCCGACCAAGGGCTGTGTAACGCGGTGCACCCCATCGGTGCGGCAGTCGGCGGTACCGGCGGAAGCGTCGCCGGTCCGACGAACTACGGAAACAAGGACGACTACATCCCTCACCACGAGCCGTTCCAGTACTACGCATCGACCGCGAACCCACACCACCTCGCACCGACCTCACTCGCGGCTATCGGCACGGATACGCAAACCGTCACTGGCGGCGTGCCGCAGTTCGACACCGCGAACCACCAGTACGACACGAGTGATTTCGACGCGCTCGTCGGTGCGATCTCGCACGGGTACATCTCAGCCGACCACCTGCCTGCTGTCAGCTTCCTCAAGGCGCCGGGCTACCAGGATGGCCACGCGGGCTACTCCGACCCGATCGATGAGCAGAAGTTCATCGTCGACGAGGTCAACGCACTCCAGCACACTCCCGACTGGTCAAGCACGGCAGTTGTCGTTACCTACGACGACTCTGACGGTTACTACGATCACGTCTACAGCGGCGTGCACAACACCTCGAACACGGCTTCGGCTGCCACCCCGCCCGGCCCGCAGGACTTCCTCACCGGTGCCGGTTTGTGCGGCGACACGGTGACGAACCCGCCGTTGGCGGGCGAGAACGGTCGCTGCGGGTACGGCCCGCGACTGCCCCTTCTCGTGATCTCTCCGTGGGCGAAGCACAACTCGGTCGATCACTCGCTGACCGACATGAGTTCGATACCGAAGTTCGTCCAGACCAACTGGAAACTGCCGCCCATCACCGGCTCGTTCTCCAACATCGCTGGGTCACTGTCGAACCTGTTCGACTTCAAGTCACACCACGGCAACGACTCGCTGCTCCTGCTCGACCCGATCACCGGCCAGGCACTCGGATCAGGGCGGCGCTAGCACCACCTAGTTCGTCGACTGTGCGCGCCGGGGCCTGACTCGTCAGGCACCTGGTGCGCACAGTTGGCGAGTGCGAGGTTGAGGTCGCAAGACGCGGCGCCGAGCAGACGGTTAGGGTCGCCTGAGACCCGTCGAGCGCTCGGGAGCCGCGATCCGATGTCTGACCCCGTCACCGATCACGAACCAGCACTCGACGAAGCGAGTCGACCTCGTGCCCCGCGTCATGACGATGCCGTCGGGACGTCCTCGGGCCACGCTTCGGCGCAAATGCTCGTGAGCGTGCACGCGCATCTGCGCTCCGAACTTGAGCAGATCCGTGACGTGGTCGCCGAGGTAGCAGTGGGCCGTTCGAGTGCCGCCGCCGCGCGATCGTTGATCAATGAGATGTCGATGCGACAGAACTACTGGTCACTCGGTGCTTTCTGCGCAACCTACTGCCGGGTGCTGACGATCCACCACGCGATCGAAGACGCGAACCTGTTCGTCGATCTCAAGTCTCGTGACAGCGAACTCGCGCCGGTGATCGAGCGCCTCAGTGAAGAGCACGAAGTGGTCGCCGCAGTACTGACGCGGCTCGATGCGGCGCTGGTCGCCATGGTGGACGATGAAGAACACTTCAGCAGGGTGCAGGTCGAAGTCGAGAGGCTGACCGACATCCTGCTGTCCCACCTCGCCTACGAAGAGCAGGAACTCCTCGGCCCGATCGCCAGGCTCGGCATCGGCATCTGAACCGGCGCGCTCCGCGGCTAGGACGTAATGTCCGCGGTCGTAATGCGCGACCAGGCTGCAGCGGTGAAGATCGCGAAGTAGCCGAGCGGAACCAACAGGCCGTGCAACAACTGGCCCGTATTAACCTGCGTCCGCAACAATCCGGCGAAGTCGAGCCAGTGATGCGTGAGCAGGATCCCGCGGATGCCACCAAGCTGCGGAACGGCGTCGAGCACGGTGAAGATGATGGCGAGCACCACCGTAGCCGCCATCGCGCCGACCGGAACCTCCGTGAGGGTCGAGAAGAACAGCGCAATCCCCGCGAGCCCTAGCAGGTCGACGAACACGTACGACGCGACTCCGAAGGAACGCAGCAAACCGTTGCTCACCGACACCGTGTCGCCCGACAGCAACGTCATGCCATGGGTGCCGAACAACGAGACACCCAGCACAATCCCGATCGCCGTGACCAACACGATCGCGGCAATGATGAAAGCGATCACGCCTGCCGTCTTCACGAGCAGCAGCCGGGTGCGCGAAACGGGAACTGTCAACAGGTAGCGAAGAGTTCCGGTGTTCGCCTCGCCGGCGACCGCATCACCGGCGACGACCGCAACAGCGACTGGCAAGAAAACAGGCAGGCACAGCGTCAAAGCGGCGAACGCGAGAAAGAGTCCGTTGCTCGTAATCTGGCCGATGAATGCTGGCCCCTGTCCTCCGCGGGGAGCGCTGATCTTGACAGCGACACCGATAAAGATCGGAACCGCGCCGAGCACCGCAAGGATCGCGATATTGCGGCGGCGGCGGAAGATGATCGTGGTCTCGCTGAGGAACTGGCGAAGAAGAACTCCGTGGTACCGAACACGAGGAACGACGGGTGCGTGCAGCCCTGCAACCAGCTCAGCGGACGACATCAAAACCCTCCCCCGTCAGTTTCACGAATAGGTCTTCAAGAAGCGGCCGTTCAACGTGCAACCCGCGCACTGCGACGTCCGCTCGAACTAACGCAGCATTGATGACGTCAGGAGTGCGATCACCCATCGCCACCAACAAGTGATCTGCAGTGTGGTTCTCCACGGACAGGCCCAACTGCGCAAGGACATCGAGAGCGCGTTCGATGTTCGGAGTCTCGACGCGCAGCAAGGCTGCGGCTACACCGAGCACCTGATCGAGTTGGCCCTGCTTCAACAGCTTGCCTGCGCTCATGATGCCCACGTGAGTAGCCACCTGCTCGATCTCAGCGAGCAGGTGGCTTGACACCAGCACAGTGGTTCCGTCGGCCGCAAGCTCGCGAATCAGGCCGCGCACCTCGCGAGTGCCCTGTGGGTCGAGGCCGTTCGTCGGCTCGTCGAGAATCAGCAGATCTCGCGGCCGCAGCAACGCGGCCGCGAGTCCGAGCCGCTGTTTCATCCCGAGTGAATACCGGCGGTAGGTCTTCTTCGCAGCCGCCGACAGCCCCACGCGCTCGAGTGCAGAACCAATGCGTGAAGCGGACGTCGAGGGGTCGGTGCTCACGTCATAGGCGTCGAGTCGTCGCAAGTTGTCGTGACCGGTGAGGTAGGGGTGGAACGCCGGGCCTTCGACCAAAGTGCCGACCCGGCTCAACACATCACCCGCTGCCGCGGGCATCGCGCCACCAAGCAGTTCGACCGTGCCGGCGTGCGGCGACATCAAGCCGAGCAACAACCGGATCGTGGTCGTCTTCCCCGAACCATTCGGGCCGAGGAAGCCGTAGACAGCGCCTCGCGGTACGGCGAGGTCGACGGCGTTGACGGCGACATGCTGGCCGAACCGGCGGGTCAGGCCATGCGTCGCGATGGCGAGCGACGTGTCGATTGAAGTGGGCGACAACGCCGTGGCAACCGCGGTCACAAGCCCTGTCCGCTCGATGCGACCTTCTCGATATTCGCAGGGCTGACCGGTCCGATGTAGAGAGTGCCGTCGTCCGCAATGAAGATCGACAACAGGGCGGTCGTGATCAGCTTCCCGCCGGCGACCGGTGTCGCAATGTCATCGAGTGGCGAAGTCCGCTGCACGCGAACCTGCGGCCCACCTGAGGACAGCGGTCCGCTCGAAGACGACGGGATGTTCGCCGGCAAGACCGGTACAGCGTTGGTGATCTTGATAACCTCGGTCCAGCCCTTGCCGAGTTCCGTGACCTTCCGCTGCGAATCGAGGTTGGTCGGGAGGGGAGGTGCCGGGGTAACCAGGGTGCCGTTGGGGTCAACGCCCTTGCCACTCAGGTCCTTGCCATTAACACGGGTGCGGACGACGAGCGAACTGTCGCCAAGGACGCCGCCGTGCAAAGTGTCGCCGAACGGCGCGGTGTCCTGTTCGACAGTCGCGCCTGCGGGTGGCACGAATTCGAAGATCGACGCGTTCGGCACGTTGAAGCTGACACTGGTGAACCCGACCTGAAACGCGGGGCTCGTCGCGCCAGCAGCGAAGACCTGCACGCGCAGCGGCACGGACGTCGCAGCATCGATCGCGATCTGCACGCTGCCGATGAGCGACCTGGTGTCCTTGGGCGAAAGCTGCAGCTGGTAGGCGGCGCGACCCGCGACTCGGGCGGTGCGATTGACAACGACTACGGTCGTCGGGTCGATTGCGGCAAGCGCCTTTTCAGCTGCCTGCTGCGGGTCGAGCGACGGCGCGCTGCTGGCAATCGAAGATCCCACCTGAGCGGACGCATCCGGAGTCAGCGTCTTGTGAGTAACCGTGCGACTGCTGGAGTCGTAGCTCCACAGGTCCGCACCGTTGTGGATGAGGTCGTCCTCGGAGAGCTGGCCGAGCAACGCGAACCGCTGCCGATCTTTCCCGGCGTACCAGACGTTCATCGTGTTGGAGCCCGTCACGAGCGACTCGATCGACACGCCCGAGCCGCCAGTGGACGCGACGAGGCCGGAGATGTCGGGCAGGCCAAGTTTCGCTGTCTCGACGACCGTGCCAGACAGGCCAGCGGGCGACGCGTTCTCGACCGCGACGAGCAGCTGCGCGGCGGTCTTGGCCGCCAACTTGGGCGGCGGACCCGACGCGTTCGCGGCAGCGGTGGTGGCGACGGAAGCAACGGCGATGGCGGCCGCAATACCAGCCGGCAGAAGCCAGCGGAGGCGGCGCGAAGCGAGGCGTGTCATGGCATCACTATCGGCGCCCAACCGCCGTCCCGCATCTTTGTGGCCCTCTGCGCTCAGCATCGTCACAGCTTCGGGCGGCTGTGGCATCGTGACGCCTATGCGATTGCTGATCGTCGAGGACGAGCACCGCATGGCCGCCGCGATGCAGCGCGGGCTGGAGCATGCGGGCTTTACGGTCGATATCGCCGGCGACGGCATCGGCGGGCTCGAGATGGCGACGGCGGTTACCTACGACGTAATCGTGCTCGATGTGATGCTCCCGGGACTGTCCGGGTACGAGGTCACACGGCAACTAAGAGCACGAGAAGTATGGACGCCGATCCTGCTCGCGTCGGCGAAGGATGGCGACTACGACCAGGCCGACGGACTCGACCTCGGTGCTGATGACTACCTCACGAAACCATTCTCGTTCGTTGTGTTGCTCGCTCGAATTCGCGCGTTGCTGCGTCGTGGTGCGTCAGGTCCACGACCATCTGTCTTAGTTGCCGGAGGACTGACTCTCGACCCTGCCGCGCGAACTGTCCGCAAGGACGATGAAGCGATCGACCTCACCGCGCGCGAGTTCGCGATGCTCGAGTACCTGATGCGCCAACATCCGCTCCCCGTGACCAAAGCAGAGCTACTTGAACACGTGTGGAGCGACGCAACGACCGAAGCAAATGCGGTCGAGGTGTACGCGGGATACCTGCGCCGCAAGCTGGGCCGCGACGTTGTGCAGACCGTCCGGGGTGCCGGTTATCGGCTGCGCGCGACGTGAACCCGTTGAAGTGGTGGGCTCGTCGCACGTTGCGGCTGCGCGTCACCGCCACAGCGACTCTGGTGTTGGCCATCGGGTTGGTGCTCGGCACGACGGTGCTGAGCTCGCTGTTCTTTCGCAGCAGGGTGAAAGTGGTCGATCAAACCGTGCATGCCGAGCTCGCGACTATCACGCAATTGGTGACTTCCGATGCGCTGCCAGCTCCATTGCCGTCGGCGCCCGGCGGCACCGCGTTCGCACAGGTTCTCGATGCCGCTGACACAGTGCTCGCCGCCACAACATCCGCTAGCACGGTTCTGCCGCTATTACCTGTCTCGCAGTTTACGCATCGACTCGGTCACGCATTCACGACGACGACGAGCTCCCTCGGCACGACGCCACTACGCGTCGAGGCACAGACCGCCATGCTGCACGGGGTGCCCGTGACCGTGCTTGTTGCCGTCCCTTTCGCTGACGTCACGTCGGCGCTCGATGCGTTGCGCAACGTGGTCGTGATCGTCGTACCGCTTGTGCTGCTCGCTGCTGCAGCCGCTACGTGGCTTGCAGTCGGGTCGGCACTACGCCCAGTTGACGACATGCGGGCAGCCGCCGATGCGGTCGACGTGAACGCGAGTAACACCGCGCCGCAACTCGTCGAGCCACCAAGTGGTGACGAGCTGCGACGGCTCGGGCAGACCCTGAACCGGATGCTTCGCCGTCTGCACGTCGCCGGTGAGCAGCAGCGCAGCTTCATCGCCGACGCGGCGCACGAGTTGCGGTCGCCAATCGCCTCGGTGCAGACCCAACTCGAGGTTGCGCTCGCCACCGACACCCCCCCGACCGAGTGGCCCGCTGTTGCACGCGACGTGCTTGCCGACGTCCAACGCCTCAGTCGCCTTGCGGACGATCTGCTGTTGCTGGCGCGCCTCGACAGCCGGCCGCCCAAGGTTGACGCGGCGGTCGACATCGGCCAGCTTGCGTGTCCCGGCGGCGCGTCGATCGTGGTCTCGGGTGACCAGGCGGCGCTGTCGCGCATGCTCGAGAACCTCACCGCGAATGCAGGTCGCTACGCCACTCAGGTCTTGGTGCACGCCACGGCAGTCGACGGCGACGTCGTGATCACCGTGGACGACGACGGGCCGGGCATTGCGCCGGCTGACCGGGAGCGGGTCTTCGAACGGTGGGTGCGACTGGACGCCGGGCGGAGCAGTGACGACGGCGGATCTGGCCTGGGGTTGGCGATCTCGCGCTCGATCGCGCGCGCCCACGGCGGCGACATCACCCTCGACACCAGTCCCCTAGACGGGCTGCGCGCCATGGTACGCCTGCCGCTGCGGCCCGACTGATAGCTGCTGCCATTTGGGCTAATCCAGCGGCTGGCTTCGGTCGATAGGAACGAGCCATGAAGATCCCCCGCGATCGTTCTACTCCGACGACGCCGCTCGACTCGCTGACCGCCGTCCCGGCGATGGTCGGCTGGCTAGGCGTGTTGATCATCGCGGGTTCGCTGGCGGCGGCTTCGGTGAACGTCCTGCCTTACTGGCCCATCGAGCACAAGGGTGTCAACTGGGTCATCGCCGCCGTCATGCTTCCGATCGGCGTGGTGATGTGGCTTATCCGTAGTCGGGCGCCGCACTGGGTAGTTCACGCCGGTCTGCTCGTCGGCGTCTCTTGCATCACCTGGTCAGTATGGGCAGCCGGACCGACCGCTGAATCCCAAGCCGCCGCACTCTTCTACGGATTCTTGTCCGCGTTCGCGAGTGCGTTCCTGGTGCGCCGACAGGCGGTGGCCTACATCACCCTCGCTGGGGTGCTGTACCTCGGGGCACTACTTACTCACTGGCGCCAGGAAATGGTCACCCAGTGGACCATGAATATGTTCGCCATTGCAGTTCCGTTCATCGTCATCGGCACGCTTGTCGGACGGCTTCGGCTCCTGGCCCTCCACGACACCTTGACCGGGCTACCCAATCGCCGATTGTTAGAAGAGATTCTTCCTGTCCGAAGCAGCATGTCCCGTCGTGACGGTCGCGGCTTCGCCGTAGTTGCCATCGACCTCGACGGGTTGAAACGGGTCAACGACACTGAAGGCCACGCCGCAGGTGATCGGCTGCTGCAATCCGCTGCTGCGGGCTGGACGTCGGCACTGCGGGCAGGTGATTCGCTTGCCCGCGTCGGCGGCGACGAGTTCGTTCTCGTCTTGTCCGACATCGACCTGACCGGCGCGATGGAAGCCGTGGAGCGACTTCGCGACGCCGCCCCACACGTGAAGTTCTCCGCGGGCGTTGTGTGCTGGACCGGCCAGGCGATTGGCGAGTTGCTCCGGCGGGCGGACGCCGGGCTTTACGCCGCGAAGAAGATGGGGGGCGGCATCACTGTCAGCGACCCCACAGCGGCGTCGCAGAGTTCCGGTGCGGCTAACTCGGGTCGAGCAACTTACTGATCGCGTTGACAGCCGCGGCCGGCACACGTCGCGCCGATCGTGCTGGACGACGGCCCGTAGCCGGCCGATGAACGACCCGCAGATTGCTGACTGGCTCGATTCATGGCCACACCGGCTCACCGTCGAACGGCCGCGATAGCGTCGGATCGTGAAACTCAACTCGCGGACAGCCGGTGGCTGACGCCCCTCCGCCAGACGTCGTCCTCGTCACTGGCCGGCAGATGCGCAAACCCGATCCCGAGATTCATCTGCTGGTCGCCGCCTTGGAGCAGGAATCGATCGGTGCCGTAATTCGGCCGTGGGATAACGCGACCGACTGGGCATCAGTGCCGCTCGTGGTGGTCCGCAGCCCGTGGGACTACTCCGACGCCCACGAAGACTTCTTGTCGTGGGCGCGAAGCGTCGCTGCGGTTACCCGGATGGTCAATCCACTCGAGGTGCTCGAGTGGAACAGCCACAAGAGCTACCTGCTCGATCTCGCAGCTGCGGGCGTGTCAACCGTTGTGACGACACTCGTACACCAAGATGCGCCGGAAACACAGCAAGCTCGCGCGCTCGGTGCCTATCCGGGCGAGCTCGTCATCAAGCCCGCAGTTTCGGTCGGTGCGATCGGTGCGCTCCGGGCTGGGGCCACCTCTCCCGAAGCTGCAACCCATCTTGCCGAGCTCGCGGCAGTCGGCGACGTGCTTGTGCAGCCGCTGGCACAATCGGTGCTCGACGGTGGCGAATCTTCACTCATCTACTTCGGCGGACGTTTCAGTCACGCAATCCGCAAGATCCCCGCCGACGGCGACTACCGAGTTCAGGAACACCACGGCGGCTCAGTTGTGCCACACGAGCCAACTGGCGACGAGTTCGCGGTTGCCGCCGCGACACTAGCGGCGGCGCCGGCTCCGACTGCTTACGCCCGTGTCGACCTCGTAGCGGTCGCCGGTTCGCCAGCGGTCATGGAACTTGAAGCGATCGAGCCGCAGCTATTCCTCGACCGCGACCCTGGCGCGGCGTCGCGTTTCGCCGCACACATCGCCACGCTGCTCCGCTGATCCGCGCTGTTTCCCGCCGGGCGTCGAAGCGTTGGTTCTCAGCGGGCGTTCTTGCGCCCGTAGAGAACCCGTGCTCTACGGGGTCTCGCCGTCGTTGATGACAGTCGCGCCGAGGTGACGCTGTAGCAACGCGAGACCGGATGTGCCGTCGTCCGCATCGTCATCATCGGGGTTGGGTTCGTCGAGCACGACCTCCGCAGGCGCCTGCGCGGCGGCCGCACGTCGCACGCGAGGTTCTTTCGGCTCGTTCGCCGCGGCACGAGCGGCCGCCGAGCGCGACGGCGCGCGATCTGCAGCCATCGACTCACTCGGCGTGGGCAGCGCAGGCGGCGGCTTGGCGACAGATTCGCCTTCACCCGAAGGGGCAGCTGTCGCGGCAGGCCCGGACAGCGTCGTCTCGATCCGCCAATCGACGCCGAGCACCTCTTTGAGCGCTACCTGCAGGATGTCGACGTTGTCACCGGTGTTGAACTGCCGCTCGACGGGTGCACTCGCGAACCCGACGACCAGCACATTCGCGCGTACGTCGACGACCTGCGCCGGGCCAGAAAGCAACAACGCGTGGGTCCGCCGCTTCAACCGCTTCGCGACCTCGAGCACGTCATCCCAAATGCGCCGGACAGCGGCAGCATCGAGGTCACCGGTCGCCAGTAGCGGCGCCGCGATCGGGCCGGATGGCGAAACAACGGGCACGGGGTCGGACGGCGGGGCAACGGCTGCAGGCACGGCAGCTGAGGTCGGCGACGGTTCGGCGGCCGGAGCGGGGGCGGCGGGTGCGCTCGCGGGGGCTACTGAAGCGACAGGCGAGACAGCCGGCGCTGCGACCGCGTCTGAGTCGCCGGCGATCGCGAACCGGCGCTCGAGCCGTTCGAGCCGCACCAACAGACTCGCCTCGTCGTCGCCGACGGCCGGCAGCAATACCCGTGCACAGATGAGCTCGAGTAACAACCGAG
>DASRZB010000250.1:0-4857 GCA_035653855.1 Acidothermaceae bacterium
GTGCGATGGACACCGTGACCGAGGCCCGTATGGCAATCGCCATGGCGAGGCAAGGTGGCGTCGGCGTTCTCCATCGCAACCTGTCAATCGACGAGCAAGCGGCGCAGGCTGACCTGGTGAAGCGGTCCGAGGCCGGCATGATTACCAACCCGGTGACCTGCTCGGCCGACGACACGCTCGCCGATGTCGACCGGCTCTGCGCGCATTACCGAATCTCCGGTGCTCCCGTCGTCGATCCAGCTGGCGTCCTCGTTGGCATCGTCACGAACCGCGACATCAGGTTCGAGACCGATCTGTCCCGGCCGGTGCGTGACGTCATGACGCCGATGCCGCTGGTGACCGCGCCCGTGGGGGTGTCCGACGACGACGCCCTTGAGCTGTTGCGCCGGCACAAAATCGAGAAGCTGCCGCTCGTTGACGGTGCCGGGCGATTGCGCGGGCTGATCACGGTCAAGGACTTCACCAAGCGCGAGCAGTTCCCCGATGCCTCAAAGGACGCAGCGGGTCGGTTACTTGTAGCGGCCGCAGTGGGCACCGGTGAAGACTCCTACAAGAGAGCTCGCGCGCTGGTCGAGGCAGGCGTCGACATCATCGTCGTTGACACCGCACACGGGCATTCGTCTGGTGTGCTCGAGATGGTCAGCCGGCTAAAGCGCGACGTGAGTGTCGACGTCATCGGTGGCAACATCGCCACCCGCGAAGGCGCCCAGGCGCTGGTCGATGCGGGCGTCGACGGCGTCAAGGTCGGCGTCGGGCCGGGCTCGATTTGCACGACGCGCGTGGTCACCGGAGTCGGCGTCCCGCAGGTGACCGCGATTTATGAGGCAGCGAAGGCATGCCGCGCGGCCGGCATCCCGGTTATCGGCGACGGCGGGCTGCAGTACTCCGGCGACATCGCGAAAGCGATCGCCGTCGGCGCCGACGCCGTCATGCTCGGCAGCCTGCTGGCGGGCGTCGAAGAGAGTCCTGGCGAACTCATTTTCATCAACGGCAAGCAGTACAAGAGCTACCGGGGCATGGGATCGCTTGCGGCAATGCAATCGCGCGGTGAAGTGCGTTCCTACAGCAAGGACAGGTACTTCCAGGACGACGTGTTGTCCGACGACAAGCTCGTGCCCGAAGGCATCGAAGGCCAGGTGCCTTATCGTGGGCCGCTCGCCGCCGTCGTCCACCAGCTTGTTGGCGGTCTACGTTCAGCGATGGGCTACTGCGGCGCGGCCACGATTGGTCAGCTGCAGCAGGCACGGCTGGTGAGAATCACCGCGGCCGGGTTGAAGGAAAGTCATCCCCACGACGTCCAGATGACGACCGAAGCACCGAACTACTACTCGCGCTGATTTTTCCTTCACAGAAGGGCTTTTCGGTGGCCGAAGTCCAGATCGGTATGGGCAAGACAGGTCGCCGTGCCTACAGCTTCGACGACGTCGCGATCGTGCCGTCGCGGCGCACCCGCGACCCCGAAGAGATCTCGGTCGCGTGGCAGATCGACGCGTATCGCTTCGAGGCGCCGATTATTTCCAGCGCGATGGACAGCGTCGTCTCACCCGACTTCGCCATCGAGATCGGGCGGCTCGGCGGCCTCGGCGTGCTCGACCTCGAAGGTCTCTGGACGCGCTACGACGACCCGAAACCGATCCTCGACGAGATCGCGACGTTGCCGGAAGCCGATGTCGTTAGGCGGATGCGCGCGATCTACTCCGAGCCCATCAAGGAAGAGCTGATTGGCGCACGTATCAAACAGATCCGCGACGGCGGCGTGGTGACCGCCGCCGCGTTGTCGCCGCAGCGAACAGCGCAGTACCACAAGGCCGTACTCGAGGCCGGCGTCGATCTGTTCGTGATTCGCGGTACGACCGTGTCAGCCGAACACGTGTCGACGCGGGCTGAGCCCTTAAACCTGAAGAAGTTCATCTACGACCTCGATGTGCCGGTGATTGTCGGCGGGTCGTACACGTATCAATCGGCCTTGCACCTCATGCGCACTGGCGCGGCCGGAGTGTTGGTCGGTGTCGGCGGCGGCGCCGCGCACACCACTCGTCAGGTACTCGGCATCGGGGTGCCGATGGCGACGGTTGTCTCCGACGCTGCGGCCGCGCGTCGCGACTACATGGACGAATCCGGCGGCCGCTACGTGCATGTCATTGCGGACGGTGCGATGCGCACCGGGGGTGACATCGCGAAGGCGATTGCCTGTGGAGCCGACGCCGTGATGATCGGCCTGCCATTGGCTCGGGCCGCGGAGGCTCCCGGTGGTGGTTGGCATTGGGGCGCGGAAGCTCGGCACAACGATCTCTCGCGCGGGAAGAGGTTCCGCGCCGGCACGGCTGGCACGCTGCGCGAAGTGTTGTACGGACCGTCGACAGATTCTGAAGGTACGACGAACTTGGTGGGCGCTTTGCGCAAGGCGCTGGCAACGTGCGGGTACTCCGACCTCAAGGAGTTCCAACGCGTCGAGGTCGTTGTCACCTGCTAGCGAGCAGCGCCCTGATGTCATCGCCGGGTACGGGTCGGCCTAGGTAGTAGCCCTGCACTCGTGTGCAGCCGAGCGTGCGCAAGATGTCGAGCTGACCGGCGGTCTCGACGCCTTCGCCGACCGTGTCGAGATGGAGGGCTTTCGCCATCCCGATGATGGCGGCGACGACGGCGCGATCGTCGGCGTGCGTCTCCAAGCCTTCGACGAAGGACTTGTCGATCTTCAGCTCATCGACGGGGAAGCTGCGTAGCCGCGCGAGCGAGGAGAAGCCCGTTCCGAAGTCGTCGATTGACAACGACACGCCAAGCCGGGACAGCTCGGTGACAAGGGGCCCGGTCGTCACCGGATCACCGAGGGTTGACTCGGTCACCTCGATGCGCAGTTGCGCGGGCTCGAGCCTCGATGCGTTTAGTGCGCTGGTGACGGTCTCCAGAAATACCGACGCGTGGCCGAACTGACGGGCCGATGCGTTGACCGACAGCAACGGTGACCAGCCTTGACTGGCCCGCCATCGACCGGCCTGTGCGCAGGCCTCGTGCAGTACCCACTCGCCGATACCCATGATGAGGTCGGTCTCTTCGGCTATCGGAATGAACTCGACCGGCGCGATGGCGCCGAGTTCGTCCGACGTCCAACGCAATAGCGCTTCGACACCCACGAGCTGACCTGACGCCAGGTCTACTTGTGGCTGGTACACGAGGTGCAGCTCGCCCTTCTCGATCGCGCGCCGCAGCGCCGATTCCATGTGCAGCCGATCGCGCGATTGTTCGCGCATGCGCTCGTCGAAAGTGATGACGCTGGCTCGGCCAGCTGCTTTTGCCTGATACATCGCGGCGTCAGCATCGGCGACCAGGTCATGCGGTGACTCCCAGCCGGCGCCGCGCGCGATGCCGACGCTTACCGTCAAGAACACTTCGCGGTCATCGACTTGAACAGGTGCTTCGATGGCCTGTCGCAGCGCCCTGGCCAGCCCTTCCGCTTCGGCTGCTCCGCTGAGGCCTTCGCACGAGATGGTGAACTCGTCGCCGCCGAACCTGGCGACCAGATCGTGTGGGCGAACTGCCTGCTGCACTCGGTTCGCAACAACGCGCAGGACTTCGTCGCCGACCAGGTGCCCCATTGAATCGTTGAGCACCTTGAAGTGGTCGATGTCGAGAAACAAAACGGTGACATCGGCTCGGCGACGGCGAGCGCGGCGCAGGGCGGCGCCGAGCTCGTCGATGAACAGGCGACGATTCGCCAAACCGGTGAGCGGGTCGCGCAGGTTGGCCCGCCGCAGTTCTCCCTCGTCGCGATTTCGTACTAGGACGATCGTCGCCAACGCTGTTGTGCGGGCGACGTCACGTCGCTCGGCCTCATTCGGGCCACGGTTCGCTTCGAAATACGTCGCAATGGTGCCGAGAACCTGGCCAGCCTCGCCGTCGTCGTCGGGTGCGATGACGGGTACGGACCAACACGCTCGGAGCCCGTGCTCGAGAGCCAGCGCACGCCACTCGGCCCAGTCGGGGTCGGTGGCGATGTCTTCTGTCACCACATCGTGTCGAGCGAACGCGGCCCTGCCGCACGAGCCCACATGTGGCCCGATTGCGGTGCCATCGATCTGGTCGCTGAAGGACGCTGGAAGGCTGGGTGAGGCGATGGTGAAAAGCCGACCTCCATCGGCCTCGTCGAGGAGCAGGAAGGTGCAGTGCACTCCAGGTCGGTTCTCTTCGATCCCGCTCGCGAGTGCAGTGAGCACGCTTTGCATCGAGTCGCCGCGGCTGATCCGCTCGAGGGCGTCGGTCTGGCGCGCGAGCGCGACGGCATCGCCTGTCAGTCCGGCCAGTGCTTCGCGCGAGCCGCTGGCCTGGTGAGCCGAACTCACGTCGGGATCCCTCCGCGATACGGACACTAGGCCAGAGCCCAGAATCCGGGCAAAGCCGTACTCGATGCTCACGGTACGCGTTAGGACGGTCTGCGCACAGCCCAATCGACCGCAGTTCGATCAAGCTCGACCGCGGCACAGCTCGAGCAGTGTGAGCGCGAGCTGACTGCCTCCCCGGCCCAGTCCTTCGACGTAGGTGTTCACGATCTTGAGCTCGCGGGAGTGCTCACGGCGCCGGCCGCCGTGCGCCATCCGGACGGCCTGGATCTGCTTGGACAGCGCGATCCTGCGCTGCACGATGCCGACCAGTTCGGCGTCGACCTCGTCGATCTGTTCGCGTAGCCGGATGATCTCGGCGAGCGCCGGGTCAGCCTCGAGTGCCTCGAGGGTCGTGGCCTCGACCGCCTCGGGTACGCCCGCATCGCTGGTGCTGTTCATGCGCCTTGCCTTTCTGCAGTTCGATGACTGCGTCGTGCGCACCCGGCTTTTGCTGGCAACCCGTAGACGCGAAAACGCCCCG
>DASRZB010000251.1:0-6644 GCA_035653855.1 Acidothermaceae bacterium
GACCCTAGCGGCGCAAGCTCGCACTTCTTCGCATCCCTGGGTGTCGTTGCGGGAACTGTTCTGACAACACCCAGGCCTGCGAAGCGAGGGCTAGACGACTGCTACGTCGACCTGCGCGATCTCGCCGACTTCGGCGTTCACGAGCTGGTCCACGGTGCCGCCTGGCACCAGTGCGCGAAGGGTCCACGTGCCGGGCGCCGCGAAGAAGCGGAACTCGCCAGTCGCGGATGTCGGCACCTCCGCGGTGAACTCACCGCTGCCGTCGAGAAGTCGCACGTATCCCACGACAGGCACGCCGTCGCGCCGCACGACGCCCTGAATCACTGCTTCCTTGCCGGCGTCGACCCCGACCGGCAATCCACCTGCGACAGCTCCGCACATCAGCCATCAGCGCCAAGTGAGATCGGCACGCCGACCAGCGAGCCGTACTCGGTCCAGGAGCCGTCGTAGTTCTTCACGTTCGGCTGGTCGAGGATCTCGTGCAGCACGAACCACGTGTGCGCCGAGCGCTCGCCGATGCGGCAGTACGCGATGGTGTCCGTGCCGAAATCGACGCCCGCGTCGCCGTAAAGCGTGCGCAGCTCGTCGTCCGATCGGAACGTGCCGTCGTCGTTTGCAGCCTTGCTCCACGGGATGTTCTTCGCGGTCGGAATGTGGCCGCCGCGCTGCGACTGCTCCTGTGGAAGGTGCGCAGGTGCGAGCAGCTTGCCCGAGAACTCATCAGGCGAACGGACGTCGACCAGGTTGAGCTTGCCGATCGCGGCAATCGCATCGTCACGGAAGGCCCGGATCGACGTGTCGACGTCCTTGGCCTTGTACGACGTCGTCGGCCGGGACTGAACCTCCTCGGTGAGCTCGCGGCTGTCGAGCTCCCACTTCTTGCGGCCACCGTCGAGCAACTTGATGTTCTCGTGGCCGTAGAGCTTGAAGTACCAGTACGCGTAGGCCGCGAACCAGTTGTTGTTGCCCCCGTAAAGGATCACGGTGTCGTCGTTGCCGATACCGCGCGACGACAGCAGCTTCTCAAAGCCCGCCTTGTCGATGAAGTCACGGCGGACCGGGTCTTGCAGGTCGGCCTTCCAGTCGACCTTGACGGCGCCACGCAGGTGGCCCTTGTCGTAAGCAGAAACGTCCTCGTCGACCTCGACGAGCACGATGTTGGGGTCGGACAAATGGGCCTCGACCCAATCGGCGTCCACGAGGACGGCTTCGCGACTCATGCTGGAACTCCCTTGCGAGTAGTAACGAGACGACGGCTGAACAGGTACATCTCGCAGCCCAGGCAATAGCCGAAGGCCGCATTCAAAAAGGCGGCGATGAACGCCAACGCCGAGGCGATAAGCCCGAGCCAGCTCAGGCCGACCGCGAACCCGACAACGCCAACCAACGCGAACCCGAGACCGACCGCTTGGGCAAATCGCGGTGCCGCCTCCGGTTCGCGTTCAGCGGGCGGACCAAGACGCTTCGCCAGCGTGTAGCGAAAGAACAGGCCGTACGGGGCCTGGCGCAGACCGCCGAACGCCCCGATCGCGAACACCGCGGCCTGCACGGCGAGCACGATCCCGTTGCTGGTCAGCAACACGACGGCGAGCACGATTGCAGTAACCGTCGCGGCGAACCGCAATCCGCGTGGATCTACGAGAGTGGCCGAACCGGCCATGGAAGACGCTCCTGACGATGGAAGGAAAGGTTTCTCATCGCGTCAGGGCCGGAAGGTCGAGCCCGGGGATTCGAGCAGCGCCGGCCCTGTCAGGGCATCGGACACAGGCAGGCGGCCACGCGGCACAGGTCGACCGCGCGCCTCTTCACGAGCACGACCGCATCGGCCTGCACGTCTAGCCTCACCGTGTCCACGCCCCGATGGTACGGACGACGGTCACCTGCTGTCACCTTCGAACCCGCGGTGCCCGCCGCCACATCCTCGTGGAGTTGTGGCCGAGGCCGGGACTACTGCGCCGAGGGCGGCGAGCACGTCGGCTTTGCGCGGCGCCCCGCTGGCCCGCTGGACGATGCGACCCGAGGGGTCGAGCACCAAAACGGTCGGGGTCCGCATCACGTCGAGGCGACGCACCAGGTCGAGGTGCGACTCGGCGTCGATCTCCACGTGGGTCACGCCGTCGACCATCGCGCTGACCTCGCCCAGCGTGACGCGGGCGGCCCGGCACGGCTGGCAGAACACCGTCGAGAACTGCACGAGGGTGGCTCTTTCGCCCAATGCAGCGCCGAGATCGGACGCCGTGAGCAGCTCGCCGTCCGCTTGCTCGCGCACTCGCCCGTTGCGCGAACGCCAGATCAGGCCCGCGGCCGTGGTCACCACCACGAGCGCGAGCACCGCAACTACCGAGACCCAGGTCACAGCTGCATCTAACCCCAGCGCGCTGGCCGGTAATCCCGGGCCAGCCGGTACTCCCGTGTTCGGGACTGTGACATTCGCGCTGGCTCCACCGCCTCGTCCCTCGCCAGCTCCACCAGCGACTGTGACATTCGCGCTGGCTCCACCGCCTCGTCCCTCGCCAGCTCCACCAGCGACTAGGTCGACCAAGTCGCGGGCACCCAGACCAGGGTCTTCCCGTCGGAGCCGACGACCTTGAACGCACTGATGTCCTTGGCCGCCAACGCGGTCGAGCCGGAGGCGTTGACCTTCGACAGCCCGCTGTATCCCGCGGCAGGAGCAGCCCAGCTGGCCGCGACGTCGGTCTTGCCGTCGGGGCCGACGGCGATCAGCTGGCAGCTTGGGCCAGCCAGATCTGCGGTAACGCCGACGACGCTCACCTCGACCGACGCACCCCACCCCTTCTTCCACTCGGTCACGGTTGCCTGCACGTGAGTCGTCGGGTCTGTAGCACTGAAGGACTCCGGAGTACCGGACGGCACCGGGGCTGTCGCCGATGAGGCCGGGTGGTGGTCGTGGGTCACCCCGACTCCAACTGAGACCCCGATCGCGGCTAGTGCAATCACAGCCGCGGCGATCGAGGTCAGGATCCGCCGGCGCCGGTCGTGCCGGCGTTCGGCTGCGGCCGCACCCAACAAGCGCTCAAGGAGCTGCGGACCGGGATCGACCGGCTCAGACTCGACCTCCGAGCGGCTCACCCGCCCGAGTAGTCCAGGCAATGCCGCGAACGATGCGAGCTCGTCACGGCAGTCGGCGCAACCGCCGAGATGCGCGTCGACGCGACTCCGGTCGGCAGGATCGAGTGCCCCGAGCACGTAGGCGCCGAGGGACAGCCGCACCTCCGCGCATCCATCGGCGGTCATGCTTCGGTCACCCCTCTTTCCTCGAGAATCAAGCGTAGGGCGCGAAGTGCGTAGTAAGTGCGGGACTTCACGGTCCCGGCCGGCACGCCTAGTTCGGCGGCAGCCTCGGCAACGGATCGGCCGCGGTAGTAGGTCTCGATCAACACGCGACGATGGTCAAAGCTCAGACTCGCGATCGCATCGGTCACCATCCAGGCCTCCAAGGCCCGGTCGACGTCGTCGTCGACCGGGACGATCTCCAGACCATCGGGTCCGGCCTCCGACGGCCTGGCGCGACGGGCTCGGTAGGCATCGACTGCGATGTGCCGCGCCACCGTAAAGAGCCACGGCCGGACGGCGTCTGGGCTGCGGTGGATCGCCTCCGGATGCCGCCAGGCGCGGAGCAAGGTCTCCTGGACGACGTCCTCCGCGCGATGCCGGTCGCCGTTCGTAAGCCGTAACGCATAACCCAGAAGCGGGCGGGCGTGCTCGTCATAGAGGGCCCGAATGAACGCCTCGTCCGTCGTGCCTTCTGTTTCCGCCACAACCCGTAAACGCTGGCGCATCGTCAGCGGTTCAAATCCACGTTCACGATCGTCCCAGCTTTGCCGTCACGAAAGCGCTGAAGAAAGGTCGACGTTCAGCCGATCTTTGGGACATGAGTGCCGGACTGATCACCACTCTCACGCTGATCTATGGCGGCTTCAGCGCGCTCGGCATCGCCGCCGGCGTAGCGATCCTGCGCAAAGCCGGCTACTCGTCATGGTGGGTGGTGACGGGGTTCATCCCCATCGTGAACATCGTGATGGTCGTGGCGTTCGCCTTTGCCGACTGGCCGGTCCTGCAGGAGCGTCGGCGCTACCACCGACTCAAGACCACCGAAGTCGTGCCCGATCGGCGATTCAGCTACGCGCCGGCCGGACCTGCGCCGGATCAATAGCACCTTCGCGTAGCGTTGCAGAAGCGCTGTCGCGTAGGCGGGCCCGGTAGGCGCGCACCCTCGCCCGGATCCCGCACGCGGGTGTCGAGCACCAGCGCCTGCGGCCAGTCAAATCGAGAAAGAGCTCGCGGCAACTCGCCTCTTCGCACTCGCGCAGGTACGCCGCCTGCGTGCTGCTCATGGCGTCGATGGCTTGCTCGATGATCAGCGTCAGTGCGGCGTCGACGTCTGGGACCCGCCGTCGCACGTAACCGGGCTCAATCGGATCAGGAACGACGATGTGTCGCGGTGCTTTGGCCGCCCGGGCCAACGCGGCGTTCACGGTGTCAAAGGCCGACGGGTGCGGCGTCCGGCCTTCGACCCGCGCAGCGGCTAGCTCGCGCAGCGCGGCACGGATCTGACGCACTGCCGCCAGATCGGTAGCCGTCGGCTCCGCCTCCGGGGCCAACGCATGATGCTCGAGCCACCTGCTCAACGCGCCGAGATCGGGGAGCCGCTCCAGGGGTGTCCGGCTCGGCCAGTTCGCGCGCGTGGCAACCAGGTCGAGCCACCGCGTGCCGTTGTCTGCCTGCGCGGCTACGAGCGCAGTCGAACCCATTCCTGCACGGTAACGTCCGGCCGCGTTACTTTCCGGGATGCCACGCTCACCGATCACGAGGCAAGTCGGAACTGGCAGGATCGCGACCGTGTCGACCCTGACTGCCCGCGGGATACGTGTCGCGTTCGGCGCCCGCGAGGTCCTGCACGGCGTCGACGCGACGATCGGAGCTGGCGATCGGGTCGGACTCGTCGGACCCAACGGCGCCGGCAAGTCGACGCTGCTGCGGGTGCTCGCCGGCGAGATCGTGCCCGACGCCGGCACCGTCTCGTCGTCCGGCACAGTCGGTCTCCTTCCTCAGGAACCGGATCGCCGGTCGGGCGAAACCCTGCTTGCTTACCTCGGCCGGCGCACCGGAGTCGCACCTGCTGAGGCGGCAATGCAGGCGGCGGCCGACAGCTTGGCGTCGGCGTCGCCCGACGCAGCACAGGTCTACGACGACGCGTTGCAGCGCTGGCTCGATCTCGGCGGCGGTGACTTCGACAGTCGGGCGGTACAGGTGCTCGCGGACCTTGGGCTCGACCGCGCAGCCCTGGCGGTCGAGACAGCAGGACTATCAGGCGGGCAGCTGGCGCGGGCCTCACTGGCCGCCGTCCTGCTTAGTCGTTACGACATCTTGCTGCTCGACGAGCCAACGAACGATCTCGACCTCGATGGGCTGGCGCGGCTCGAAGACTTCGTTCTTGGACGCCGGGGTGGGCTCGCTGTCGTGAGCCACGACCGCGAATTCCTGGCCCGCACCATCACCGAGGTCATCGAGCTCGACCCGTTCAACGAGCTCACCCGCCAGTTCGATGGCGGCTGGGAGGCATTCCTCGACGAACGAGAAGTCGCCAGGCGACACCTGCGCGAACAGTTCGACGACTACGCCGACAAGCGCGGCGAACTGCGTGATCGCATGCAGGCGGCTCGCGAGCAATCCGTGCGCGGAGCGTTGCGCGCCAAGCGCAAGGCACCAGATAACGATCGGGCCGCCCGCGGCGCGCGGATCGAAGCCGCGACATCAGGTGCTGCGAAGGTCCGCTCGCTGGAAACTCGACTCACCAGGCTCGACGCCGAGGCGGTGGCCGAGCCGCGTAAGGAGTGGGAGTTGCGGATCGAGTTGCCGAGCGCGGCGCGGTCGGGCGACGTGGTCGCGACCTTGGTCGACGCCGTCGTCAAGCGCGGCGACTTCACGCTGGGGCCGGTCACTCTCGACATCCGCTGGGCCGACCGCGTCGCAATCCTCGGCCCGAACGGCGGCGGCAAGACCACCCTGTTGCAGGCATTGCTCGGCCAGCTGCCGTTGACGTCGGGAACCTCGGTGCTTGGGCCCGGGGTGGTGGTCGGCGAGCTCGACCAGGTGCGGCGCGAGTTCGCTGGCGATCAGACCGTGGTCGACGTCCTCACGGCCGCGACCACGCTGGTGCCAGAAGCGGCGCGGACTCTGCTAGCGAAATTCGGCCTCAAGGCCGCCCACGTCGAGCGCCCAGCAGGGTCCCTCTCACCGGGAGAGCGCACGAGGGCCGGGCTCGCGCTGCTCATGGCGCGCCAAACCAACTGCCTCGTGCTTGACGAACCGACGAACCACCTCGACCTGCCGGCGATCGAGCAACTCGAACAGGCGGTCGCCACCTATGGGGGCACGTTGCTTCTCGTCAGCCACGACCGTCGCCTGCTCGAGGCAGTTCCGACGCAGCGTCAGCTGCACGTCGTGCGCGGTCAGGTGACCGAGCCAAATTCGTGACAGTACTTCACGGTGGATTCAGGGGGTCGTCGCAACGCGTTGTAGATCTTCGGCTAGCAACTTAGCGAAAACCTCTCGTGGGGTGTAGAAACCGAGCCGTTTGCGGGGTCGGTCGTTGAGTTCGTCGGCGATGGCGGCGAGTTCGG
>DASRZB010000252.1:0-3015 GCA_035653855.1 Acidothermaceae bacterium
ACGAGGGTTGCTCGCGCGGAGGAAGGGCGTGATGGCTCCGGGGTTGCCTCAGGCGCAGGGGTGACTGCGGCACTAAATCCGACGTCCGGATCGACCCGAGGCTTGGGCAGGAAGCGACCACTCGCGTCGCGGGGTTGCGCCCGGCGTTCGGGTCCGCTGTATTGCTGCGGCGACTCGATGGGATCGCGGACGTCAGCCCCCCCGCCGTCCGGGCCGCTTCCTTCGCCCTCGGACGGTGTGACCTCGTCGCGATCGCGCATCACCAACAGGGCAGCGAACCAGATCGAGGCGAGCAACAGCGCAAACTTCAGCCACTCGCCCTTTTGCACCCAGATCAGCGGCAGCCCGACGTACCTGACCAGGAGCCGGCCGAGACCGACGACGGCCGACACCTTCACGTGCACACTGTCGACCGACTGGTTGGCGTCGCCCTTGGTCGTGAGCGTTCCGTCAGAGTTGATCGCAACGACCCGGTGCGACTTGATGCTGCCGATCCGGCTCGGGTCAGGGTCGTGGAACACGGTGACCCGGCCGAGCAACTTCTGCGGGTTGTGTTCGGGCGCGGCGAGGATCACATCGCCGACCTTGATGCGCGGTGCCATCGACGACGACTCGACGACGTAGGGCCGCCAGCCAAACAGCAACGGCACCAACGTGACGACCAGGCAGCCGCCAAGGAACCACAGCCACGTGCGGCCGACGAATCCACCGAACAACGTGACGTTGCTGGCCGGACGCGGCAGCGGTCCCGCTTGCGCAGGTACCTCCACCGCAACCTCGGTAGCCACCAGACGTCCTTTCAGCTGTTCGACACACGAACGCACCGTAGGCTCTCGGGCCCCTACGTTCGGGGGCCCGGGAGCCGACGGCTCAGTTCGACGGATTAGTGATCAGTTACTCCTACTGCAGTTCCCACGTGAAGCCGGCGGTGACGGTCTTGCCCATGAGGGCGGAGTCGCCCGGGTTCGTGCCGGTGCTCGCGAAGGTCCACACGACCTTGTAGGCCTCCAGGACGGTGCCCGCAGCGACGGCGACGGGGACGCCGCCCGCGTACGTGTTGGCGAACGTCGACAGCGGCTGGTTCGTCGCAACGGTGGTCAGACCGGTGGTCGGGAAGCCGGTGCAGTTCGCCTGCACGTCAGTCGCAGGAACACCCGCGGTAATCGTGAGCTGGATCTGCGCGCCGAGCGACGGGCTGGAGTCGGCGAGGGCGCTCTCGTACATCGCTAGGTTGCCGGCGGAGTTGCCGGTGCTCTTGACGGTCAGACAGGTGGTTCCAGTCGACGTCGGCTTCAGGTTCGTGCCGCCGAACGTCGCGCTCGTCGCTGCCGAGTAGGTGCTGGTACCGCCGTTGTTCTGCAGCACCAGTGAGCCGGCCGACCACGCGTTGTTGGTGTCGACCGTCGTGGCGGAGAAGGCGGCGTAGCTGCCCTGCCACACGAGGAGACCGGCGGCCAACAGGCCGGCGGCCGGGGCGGTTGCACGGACGACGCGGCGCCGGCGGTCAGACTGCTTGGACATTGATGGCTCCCAGTTAGTGGTTGGACTTGGCGAGTTGTTCGGTCCAAATTCGCGACGACTTGATGACTTAGGTCACGATCTGGCCGGTCGGTTGATGCCACCTGTCAGCTGGCCCAACGGCCTTCGTGCGGGTGGGCTAAACGGGTGACCGCCGCGGGCCTAGCGCCGGTGCAATACCGGACAAAATCGGGCAAGAAAAGAGCCCCTCACGTGTCCTGAGGGGCTCTTTTTCGGACAAGCAGCGTTCTACTGGACTTCCCACGTGAAGCCAGCCGTGACCGACTTGCCCATCAACGCCGTGTCACCGGGATTCGTGCCGGTAGTCACAAATGTCCAGACCACCTTGTAGGCCTCGAGGACGGTCCCGGCGGCGACCGCGGTCGTGCCGGTCGCGGCGCCGAAGCTGCTCGGGAACGTCGACAACGGCTGGTTGGTCGCCACCGTCGTGACACCAGTCGTCGGGAAGCCGGTGCAGTTCGCCTGCACATCAGTCGCGGGCACACCTTCGGTGACCGTCAGCTGAATCTGGGCGCCGAGCGACGGCGTCGAGTCGGCAAGCGCGCTGCGATACATCGCCAGCGTGCCAGCCGCGCTACCGGTGCTCTTGACAGTCAGACACGTGGTCCCGGTCGCCCCCGGCTTCAGGTTCGTGCCGCCGAACGTGGCAGTGGTCGCCGCAGAGTAAGTCGCGGTGCCGCCGTTGTTGACCAGGACCAAGGAGCCGGCCGCCCACGCGTTGCCGGTGTCGACAGTCGTGGCGGAGAAGGCGGCGTAGCTGCCCTGCCACACGAGGAGGCCGGCGGCCAACAGACCGACTGCCGGGGCGATGAAGCGGATCAGATGGCGCTTGCGTTCGATAGCGACAGACTGCGACACGGGTGGGCTCCAAGGTCCGGGGGGACGTTGGAGTTCTCGTTCGGCGCCCCTTGGTGATTCCTTGACAACTGCAGGGCATTTGTGTGCAACCGAATGAGACCAGCCTCGGTCACCCGGTAGATCAAATCGGACGCCGCACGCATGACGCGAAACTCAGGGCACGAAAGCGCCGTTCACTGACGCGTGTAGCCGGTCGAACACGTCGACCGCCATCGCGATCTCCGTGGGTGTGGGCGACATGACGGCGTAGCACTCTCGCTCAAGGCAATCCAACGCGACAGCCAATTCCGCGCGGGAGCAACCCGCGGCGTCGAGCTGCGGGGCCACGACGCGTTGGGTTTGTTCAGGCTCGCGCGCGTGACCACCCAACGCGGCGTCAAGGCGCATGTACGCCTGCAGCACAGGTCCGTCGCCAGGTCGCGGCTCATGCGTCACAGGTATCGTCAGCGCGCCCGGCCGACGTCGCCGGCGCACCCGGATCAGCAGTGCCGTGCAGGCAACAAGCGCCGTCGCACCGACAATTGCCATCAGCCAGCCGAGTCGACCGCCCGGCATCGCCCGCATGACGGCGGCCAGCGGCAGCGGCTGCCGGTCCGGCGCCGCTGCTGTCGGCGCCGC
>DASRZB010000253.1:0-2927 GCA_035653855.1 Acidothermaceae bacterium
GCAGTCGTAGCCGCCGCACGCAAGCCGAGGGCACGAATGGCAGACCTTCTTATTGCCGCGACGGCCGTCGCGTACGACGCCACGCTGTGGACCCGCAACGCCGCCGACTTGGTCGGGATCACCGAACTCGTGCGAATCCAGACTCCGCCACCTCGATAGCCAGACTCTAACCGGCATGACGTGGATGTCGACGCCCGTGTGGCATGATCGCGCGGACCAGAACACGCCAAGGGGGCTCGACTTCGATGCAGATGAAGCTGGAACTCATCCCGCTGCCGGTTGCGGACGTGGACCGAGCCATCGCCTTCTATGGCGACAAGCTCGGCTTCACGAAGGACCTTGACGTGCGCCCAACCGAGGGCATCCGGGTCGTCCAGTTCACCCCAGAGGGCTCGGGCTGTTCGATCGGTTTTGGAACCGGGCTGGACGTCTACGCGGCAGAACCCGGCAGCGTCAGAGGCGTGCACCTGGTTGTGGAGGACATCACCGAGGCGCGTGCCGAACTCCTGCGCCGAGGTGTAGAGGTCGGCGAAATCCACGACTTCGGAGGCGGTGTCAGAGGAGCGAACTTCGCCGATCCTGACGGCAACACGTTCGAACTCCAGGAGATGGAGTGGCGCAAGGGCGCGAAGTTCTAATGAGCTAGCAGTCGGGCCATCCACGCTTCGACGCCATCGGGATCGCGGGGCAGCGCCTCTGTCAGGTTGCGGCAGCCGTCGTGCGTGACAACGACATCGTCCTCTATTCGCACACCGATGCCGCGCAACTCCGGCGGCACAGTGAGGTCGTCGGTCTGGAAGTAGAGACCGGGCTCGACGGTGAGCACGTATCCCGGTTGTAGCACGCCCTCGTGGTAGTTCTCCTTGCGTGCGTGCGCGCAGTCGTGGACGTCGAGGCCGAGCATGTGTCCTGTTCCGTGCAGTGTGTACCGACGGTGCAAATCGGCGTCCGGTCCGTCGAGATCTTGCGCACTGGCCGGCAGAATTCCCCACTCCACCAGGCCTTTTGCAAGAACCTCATGCGCAGCGCGGAAGTAGTCGCGGAAATGCGCGCCGGGTCGCACCGCATTCATCGCTGCCGTCTGCGCGTCGTACACCAGCTGATAGACCCGACGCTGCGGCTCACTGAAATGGCCGCTGATCGGGATCGTGCGCGTGACGTCGGCGGTGTACAAAGCAGCGTTCTCGACGCCCGCGTCGAGCAACAGCAGATCGCCGTCACGCACCGGTCCGTCGTTGCGCGTCCAGTGCAAGACGCACGAGTGCTCACCGGCCGCCGCAATGCTTCCGTAGCCGATGTCGTTGCCTTCGACGCGCGCACGGCGCCCGAATGTGCCCTCGATCCAGCGCTCGCTGGTTTCGCGAGCCGCGCCGAGTTCGCGCACGACGTCCTCGAACCCGTGCACACTCGCGGCGACCGCGTCGGCTAGTTGCGCGATCTCCCAGTCGTCCTTGACCAGCCGCAGGTCCGACAGGGTAGTCGCGACAAGCGCGGTATCGGCAACGGGTGCGCCCGCCGTGGAGAGCGCATGCAGGACGCCGACGAGCTCGCCCAGCGGGCGTGTCGTCAGCCCGAGGGATGCTTGCGTTTCTGCAATGCCCGGACGGCGGCCTGTCCAGAGTTCGCCGTAGTTGCGATCGCGATAGAACTCTTCGCTTTCGTGGCGAGACGCGCCGACCCGTAAGTACAGCGTCGAGACGTGACCGCCGGGCGACTCGGCGTCCGGTGTCATCACCAGGACGGCGTCGGGCTCCGCCGCACCGGTTAGCCACACGAAGTCGCTGTGAGCGCGGAACGGATGGAACACGTCGCCGTTGCGGATGCTCGGTGACCCGGCGGGAACGACGATCACTTCTCCGGGAAACGCGGCCGAGACTGCGTTGCGGCGCTTCGCGGCGTAGGGCGCGACCTCCGACGGCTCGATCGCCGGCGCCGGATCGGGGGCCCACCCCTCGCGCATGAATGCGGTCAGCGCCGGGGAGACCGCGGCGTCATAGTTGGTGGTCGCGAACGTGTCGTCTGCCGTCATGGGTCCATCGAACAACATTTCGGCCCGGAACGCTTGCTCGAAGCCGGATAGCGCGTGCCTTTGCCGCCCTCCCAGGGCAGTAAACGCACGCGCTGCGGGGGCGGGCTACTTGCTGAAGGCGCCGGATTGGTAGATCAGGAAGATCACGCAGACGATCGCGGCGATGATGGCCAGCTTGATGACCTTGCGCGAGATCCCGATGAACACCAGCACCGCGAAGATGACGATGATCGGCACCGTGACCTTGGCCTTCGGCTTCGGCAGGGAGGCGATCACATGCGCGGCCGAGTGCGGCGTGTTCTGAGACAGCAAGGCAAGAAGCGTCATGCCTGCATCCTCTCAGCCCCGCGCGGCCTGGACGAGTTCCGTCAGCACTCCGGAGAGGTCTTTCGGGTGCGCGAACGCGATCGATGCGCCGAGGGACCCATGGCGTGGCTGGGAGTCGAGCATCCGGACGCCCTGCGCGGCAAGCGTTTCCATCGCGAGCCGGACGTCGTCGACTGCGTATCCGACGTGGTGCAACCCTTCGCCGCGCCGGGCCAGAAACTTGCCCACCGGCGTGTCGGGCCCGAGCGGCTCGAGCAATTGCACGTACGACGAGGCCAGCCCGTCGGCGTCCGGCCCTACAACGTCTAGAACGGAAGGCCCTAACCGCAGCATCGCCTCTCGGACGCCCTGCAAGTCGTTGGACTCGACGGCGGTGACCTCCAGGCCGAAGGCGGAGCGGTAGCGTTCGATCGCTTCCTCGAGGTTGACGACGGCGATCCCGACGTGGTCGATACGCGACAGCAGCACCGGCGTCCCTTCTCGTCGTGGCGATGCGAATAACCTGAACGGTAGAACAGCCGGGTCGAAAACACGGAGGTCGCGACCATGACGCTCGGTAGCGGTTCGGTAA
>DASRZB010000254.1:0-21076 GCA_035653855.1 Acidothermaceae bacterium
CAATCGCGGTACACCGGGTCTCCCGCGAGTGCCCGTTGCGCCCACTCGTGCTCGCGCGCCGTGTGGTTCACGACAAGGTCGACGCACAGCGCGATACCGCGATCGTGCAGATCGTCCGCGAGCACCTGCAGGTCGGCCATCGTGCCGATGCGAGGATCGACTTCGTCATAGTCCTGCACGGCGTAGCCGCCGTCGTTCTCACCGGCGCGCGGCTTGAGCAACGGCATCAGGTGCAGGTAGGTCACCCCAAGTTCGACCAAGTAGTCAAGATGGTTGGCCACTCCCTTGAGCGATCCGGCGAATCGATCGGCATACGCGACGTAGCCGATCATGCGGGAGCGTTGAAACCACGCCTGGTCGATCTCGCGCCGGCGGTCGAGGAGCCGTAGCTTCTCGGGCCGCGCGGCCGCCGCATCGATCGCATCCGACACGAGGTCGTTGATGAGTTCATCGATGTCGACAACATCGCCGTACAGCGCCTCGAGCGGCTCGCGGATGTCGAAGGCCGCCTGCTCGAGGCGAGCCAAGAACGCATCCGCCTCCTGCGCACCAAGACGTTCGCGCGCCAAGCTCTCGATCACGAAAGCCACCGTACTGGCTAGCCCCTCCACGGGTTGATCACGTAAGGGGAGTGTCCGGCCCCCTCAATAGGTGGGCGCACCTATCGGAGTGACGGTTCACCTAGCGAGGCGGTGCCAACGAGAACCGCCGCCGCTATGAGCACTGTTTTGGTCGACAAGCTCAGCCAAAGCTGTCGATCACTGGAGGGCGATCCACAGCCCAAGGGCGGCGGCGCCGAGCCCGACCGCGAGGCTCGCCACAACGTTGGCAGTAGCCTCCAGCAGGGCACCCGCCTCACCCAGTGCGATGGTCTCCCACATCCAGGACGAGAAAGTCGTGAAACCCGCACAGAAACCGCTGCCGATGATCGTGGCGGCGGTCACCGACAGTCCGTGGTGCGCAGCCAAGCCTGTCGTCAAACCGAGGACGAATGAACCGACGGCGTTGATCGTGAAGGTTCCCCACGGGAACACGCTGTCATGGCGGTGCGAGATCACCTGGTCAGCAACGTAGCGGCAGACCGCGCCTACGCCAGCCACTACAGCCACCGCTAGACCGAGCAGCATCAACGGCGTCCGACGGCGGGAGCGAGCATCTCGACGGGGCGAATCGTGATCAGACCCGCTTCGCCCACGAGCTCTTGCACCTCGGGTAGGAACTCGCGTACCCGCGCGGCAGTGTCGACGATGACGATGATGACCGGCATGTGTGCGTTGAAGTCGAAGATACGTGCTTCGTGAACGTGATGGGAGTGTCCGAAGCCTTCGATACCGCGAAAGACGCTCGCACCCGCGAGCCCGTTCTTGTGTGCGCGGTGGACGATTTCGCTGTACAGCGGCGTGCGGTGGAAGCGTGCGTTTTCGCCAACCAGCACTGTCATTTCCAAATGCGGACCGTATGTCATGATGGCGCTCCTTTCGGGCTGTGTCCCTGACGCCGATTCGCGCTAATGGCGCGCCCACCGGCGAGGCCTAGAGACGCCGCAACCACCCCACCGAAAAGGCTGCCGAGGGTGTAGACGATGGCTAGCATCGGATGGCCGTGCGCGAGCAAGTGGTCGGTTGCGGTGGCCAACGAGGAGAACGTCGTGAACGCGCCGATGAATCCAGTGCCGAGCGCCGGCCGCACGTATCTGGTCGGCGGAAGTACTTCGAGGACCAACACAAGCAGAAGCGATAGCGCAAAAGCCCCCGAGACGTTGATCGCGAAGATGTCCCACGGGAACCCGTCAACAGCCGCTGGCGCGGCAAGCCCAATTCCGTAGCGGGCTCCGCCCCCCAGAACACCACCGAGGAACACTGCAAGCAGGACGCCGGGTGCCAACCGCGGCCAACGCGACGCCGGGCGCCGTCGAGGTGGGCTCTGCGACTCGTCGCCGTCCGGATCGATCGGCAGGGAACGCAAGCCACCGACCGGATCCGGGGTCGCGCGGCTCTGCTCGTCGCTCACCGCGTTGACCCCCTCTGAGACGCCCAAGAGCCATTATGTTGATATCCGCGATGAGCAGCTTCGAGCGACCCAGCCAGCTGACGATCTACGTATGCGACAACGCGGTTCATCACCACAAGCCGCTGTGCGACGTGATCGTGCATCGGGCGCACGAGGCCGGGCTCGCGGGGGCCACCGTCTTGCGTGGCATCGAAGGATTCGGCCGGGCCGGCGACATCCACACGACCAGGATTCTCGACGTCTCCGACCATCTGCCGATTTCGATCGTCATCGTTGATGACGACGCCAAGCTGCGGGACTTCGTCCATCACAACGACGACTTGCTGCACGGTCGGCTCGTGACGTTGGACCAACTCGAGATCTACCCAGCAGCGGCGCAGCCGTGAGACGACTCTAACCCGGCTAGGCGTACGCGGCTCGAGGATATATGTTAACGCTCTCATCCGTGTTTCGACGGTCACAGATGTCCTGAAGGGTTGGATATGGCTAGGCCACAGGGCGAGTTGTGGTTCCTGACGGGGAGCCAGGAGCTTTACGGCGAAGACACGCTGGTTCAGGTCGCCGCGCAGTCGCAGCAAATCGCGGCTGGCCTCGACGGGTCGGGTCTGATTCCGTTGCCAATCGTCTGGAAGCCGGTGCTGATCAGCGCTGAGGCGATCCGTCAGGCGTGCGTCGACGCGACGGCGGATCCGCGCTGCGTTGGGGTCATCACCTGGATGCACACCTTCTCCCCGGCGAAGGCCTGGATCGCCGGCCTCGACGCGCTGCGCAAGCCATTGCTGCACTTCCACACGCAGACCAACCTGGCGTTGCCGTGGTCTGAGATCGACATGGACTTCATGAATCTGAACCAGGCCGCACACGGCGATCGCGAGTTCGGCTTCATCGAAACGCGGATGAGGTTGCGCCGCAAGACGGTGGTCGGCCACTGGTCGGATACTCACGCCGTTACCCGTATCGCCGACTGGGCCAGGGCCGCCATCGGATGGCAGGCCGCGCACGACATGCGACTGGTCAGATTCGGCGACAACATGCGCGATGTCGCCGTCACTGACGGCGACAAGGTCGAGGCCCAACTCCGGCTAGGCATGTCCGTCAACACCTACGGCGTCAACGACCTCGTGGCCGTCGTCGACGCCGTTTCAGAATCCGACATCGATGCGCTGGTGGCGCAGTACGAGACTTCCTACACCGTGGCACCCGCGCTTCTCGCCGGAGGCGCGCAAGCCGACTCGCTGCGATATGCGGCGCGCATCGAAGCGGGCCTCCGCAGATTCCTCGAGGACGGCGGATTCACCGCGTTCACCACGAACTTCGAGGACCTTGGCGGCTTGCGGCAGCTACCCGGCCTGGCCGTGCAGCGACTGATGGCCGATGGTTACGGATTCGGCGGCGAAGGTGATTGGAAGACAGCCTCGTTGGTCCGGCTCATCAAGGTGATGTCTGCCGGCCTCGAGGGCGGCACGTCGTTCATGGAGGACTACACCTACCACCTCGGGCCGGGTGAGCCGAAGATCCTCGGCGCCCACATGCTCGAAGTCTGTCCCACGATCAGCGGCGCGCCACCGAGGTGCGAGATTCATCGGCTCGGGATCGGCGGCCGCGAGGATCCGGTCCGACTGGTCTTCCGCGCCAAGCCGGCAATCGGCTTCGTGGTGGGCCTGATCGATCTCGGCGACCGGTTCCGTCTCGTCGCCAACGACATCGAGATCGTCGAACCCGACGAGCCGCTGCCGCGGCTGCCCGTCGCCTGCGCGGTGTGGCGCCCCGCGCCCAGCCTCGCGACGTCCGCCGAAGCTTGGCTGACCGCCGGCGGCCCGCACCACACGGCATTGACGACGGCCCTGAGCTTCGACGCGCTCGCCGACTTCGCACAGATCGCGAACGTGGAACTGCTGCGCATCGACGGCGACACCACCATGCGGCAGTTCGCCAACGAAGTGCGCTGGAATCAGGCCTACTACAGACTCGCCGGCGGCCTCTAGCCAGAAGCGCTGGCAGCGTTAACAGGAAGCGGCCAAAACACTCTCAAGGATTCGCCGGTTCCGGCTCACATGCCGGAATTTGCCGTTCCCAGTGCCCGATCACGGTGCGGTACAGCCAGGTAACGGTTTGGAAACCCACTGTTGACATTGGCCCGAGGAGCGACATACTCGCCGTTAATGTTAACGCTCACTCCCCAATGCGGAGGGGCTGCCGCAGAGCCAGCCGCTACACCGAGCCGTGTACGCCCCGTGAACGGATCGTCCAGAAGGCCAACGCGTCCCTAACGAAGGAGTCGGAAATGTTCAGCTCGAGAACACGTGGTTCGCGTCGGCGAGTCACTCAGGTCGCAGCGCTGGTGGCGGTCGGTGCCACGCTGATTGCGGCCTGCTCCTCATCGAAGAAAACCGCATCGAGCACGGCGTCCAGCTCCGCTCCTGCGCCGGCTGCGGGGGCGTCAACCAGCGCACCCTCTGCACCGGCTGCCACCAGCTCTGCCGCGGTCGCAAGCTCCGCCCCCGCCCCAGCGTCCGCCGCGTCCTCAGGGTCGGCGGTCGCCATCGGTAGTGGCGCGCCGTTCACGCTCGCGATCGTGCCGAAGCTGCTAGGCCTTTCCGTCTTCGAAGCCAACGTCCAAGGCGCGAAGCAGGTGGCAGGTTCGCTCGGTGAAACGATCAACTACACCGCGTCGGTGGCGGCCAGCGGCGCGGCTCAGGCGCAGATCATCCAGGGCTTGATCAAGAGCAACAACCCACCGAAGGTCATCGCCTACTCGGCGAACGACCCGACGTCGGAAGTACCGGCGCTCGAGGCAGCCAAGGCGGCCGGGATCAAGGTGATTGGCTTCGACTCCGACGTAACAGCCACGGCGCGCGACTATTTCATCCAGGACACCGCATACCCGGCAATCGGCAAGGCGCTCATTGACGCGGTGGTAAAGAAGTCTGGAAGCAAGGGCACGATCGGCATCTTGTCCTCGACGAAGGATGCCACCATCCAAAACGCCTGGATTGACGCGATGGAGACCTACATCAAGGCGAACTACCCGAACCTGAAGGTTGGCCCGATCGGCTACGGCCAGTCCAACCAGGCGACGTCGCAGACGATCGCGACCAACTTGATCAACTCCAACCCAGACCTGCTAGCGCTGATTCCGATCGACGGAGCCGCTGTCCCCGGCGCGCTGGCGGCGGTCAAGGCCTTGGGCGTGGCTGGCAAGATTGACGTGTTCGGCATTGGCGACCCCAACCCGAACGCGAAGTACTTCGAGGACGGATCCTTGACAGGCCTCTTCCTTTGGGACGAAGTCAAGCAAGGCGAACTCATCGCGTACGTCGCTCGCGGTGACCTTGACGGCACGTTGCCGAAGGCTGGCGGCAGCTTCTCCGCAGGCGACTTGGGCACCTTCACTGTCACCAACGACCCGGCGCCCAACACGATCATCTTCTCGTTGCCACTTGAGTTCACCAAGGACAACTACAAGCAGTACAACTTCTAACGGGGCAGCGACGAGGCCGGCGACCGATCCTAGGGTCGCCGGCCTCGCTCGTCGCAGCACAGCGACTACTGGCCGTCAAGAGGCCGCATTGTTAACGTTCACGGTAACCACGCATGAGTCGGGGAGGGCGATGATCCGGCGGTCTGCCGCGTTGGCACCCGGTCGGGCTCAAGCGAGCTTCGGCCAGATCGCGGATGGCGGCGCGCACTATCAGGCGCTCGCCTTGTCGAAAAGCTTCTCTGGCGTTTCAGTACTGCGCGACGTCGACGTCGACTTCCGTCCGGGCGAGGTTCACACGCTGGTCGGCGAGAACGGTGCCGGCAAATCCACACTGCTGAAAATCATGGCCGGGATCTACAGCGCCGACGCTGGCACGCTGGTGCTCGAAGGCGAGACCCTCACGGGGTTGACGCCGCGCGAGGGCCAACGACACGGCGTCTATCTCGTCCCGCAAGAGCCCCGGCTGATGCCCGACCTATCGGTTGCCGAGAACCTCTATCTCGGGGCGCTCCCGCGCGGCGTGTTGTCGTTCAATGTCGACTGGCGCGCGATGACGGCGTCGACCGACGGCTTGCTTGCCTCGGTCGGCCTTGACCTCGACTCTCGAATGCTCGCCGGTCGGCTGTCGCTCGCCCAACAGCAACTGCTCGAATGCGCCCGTGCGCTCGCACACGGCTGCCGCATCATCTTCTTCGATGAGCCCACGTCACCCCTGACTGCGCAGGATGCAGATCGGTTGTTCGCCTTGATCGACGACCTTCGCAGGCGAGGCCTGACGCTCGGCTTTATCAGCCATCGGTTCGACGAGGTGGAAGCGATCAGCGACCGCATCACGGTGCTGCGCGACGGGCACGTGGTGGCACAGGAAACGCGCGAGTCCGCGACGCGCCAGGGACTCGTCACCGCCATGGTCGGCCGCACCCTGACGATCACCAAACACACGGCGCACGAGTCCGCAAGGGCAGGTGCGCTGATGCTCGAAGTTGATGATGTGCATTCGCCGCCGGCGGTGAATGGCATCTCCCTCAACGTGCGCGCTGGAGAGGTCGTGGGACTCGCCGGTCTTGTCGGCAGCGGTCGGACCGAACTTGCGGAGAGCATTTTTGGGCTCAGGGCGATTTCAGCAGGCTCCGTGCGGGTCGACGGCCGCGACCTGGTGGGAGCGTCGCCCCGCAGTTGTATCGACGCCGGTCTGATCTACCTAGCCGAGGATCGTGGGCGCAACGGCGTGTTCGCCGAGGTGGACCTCTCGCGCAACGTCACGTCCGCGACAATCGGACGGCTGCCGCGACTCGGCAAACTGCTGCTGCGCAGAGACGTCGAGGAGCGACAGGCTCGCGATGCGGTCGAGCATGTGAACGTTCGCGCGAGTTCGATGGGTGCGCCAATGAAGACGCTGTCTGGCGGCAACCAACAGCGGGCGCTCTTCGCGCGGTGGATGATGGCACACCCTCGGGTGGCGATCTTCGATGAGCCGACCCGAGGAGTCGACATAGGAGCCAAAGAAGGCATCTACGAAATCATCGAGGGCCTGGCAGCCGACGGCCTCGCCAGCCTGGTGATCTCGTCTGAACTCGAAGAACTCGTTCGACTGTGCGACCGGGTCTACGCCGTGTACGAGGGGCGCGTGGTCGGCACGCTGTCTGGCAATGAGATTACGCTTGCGGCGCTCGGCGAGCTTGCGGTCGGTGCGCCGTGACAACTCCTAGCACGCTTCCGCGCACTACCGCACACAGCAATGCAAGCTCGCGACGATCCGACTGGGCCGCCGTGTTGCGACGTCGCGAGCTACTGCTCTTGGTCGCCATGGTCCTCATCGTGATTGCCAGTACCGCGGCTCACTCCTACTTCTGGTCGTCACGCAACATCTCGTTCATACTCGCTGACTCGATGGTCACCGCCATCCTTGCTCTCGGTGAGACCTTCGTCATGCTCAGCCGAGGCATCGACTTGTCGGTAGCTCCGATGATGGGCCTTTCCGCAGTGATCGTCGGCTTTCGAGTACAGGATCACGGGCTGACGCTCGTCCCCGCGATTCTGCTGGGGATCGTCGTCGGCCTCGTGCTCGGATTAGGCAACGCGTTGCTCGTGGCGATCGTCGGCCTGCCTCCCATTATTGCGACGCTCGGCACACTGAGCGTGTATGGCGGTCTGCAATTCGTGATCACCGGTGGCCGGCAGGTAGACACCGTGCCAAACTCGTTCACCGACCTCGGGAGCAAGTTGGTCCTGCCCGGCATACCGCGTCTACTGATCCTCGGTCTCGTGCTGGTTGGCATCACCGGGTTCGTCCTGCGGCACACGATATTCGGCCGGAATGTCTACGCGACCGGCGACGATGCCGAGGCCGCCTTCCGGGCAGGAATCCCGGTCAAGCGAACGCTCTTTCTTTGCTACCTCATCTGCGGCGCGTGCGCCGGGATCGGCGGCGTCGTGTACCTCATGCGCACTGGCTCAGCGGTCGCGACAACCGGCACCGACAACAACTCCAACCTGCTCGCCATCGCGGCCGCCCTCATCGGCGGCACGGCGTTAACGGGCGGTCGGGGCGGAGCGCTCGGCGCTATTACCGGCGCCGTGTTCCTCTCGCTCACGCTGGCGGCGATGGTCTTTGCGCACATCGGCGCGGTTTGGCAGCCTGCGGGTGTCGGCGTGCTGATCTTGCTGGCGGTGGTAGGGGACCCACGCACCCGCAAGCTTGCGGTCCACCGGTGGAAACTCCACGGACACCGACCATGACCACTATTGCGTTGCCACGTCGGCGGCTCTTTCCAGCGTGGGGCCTGACCCTGGCCGGGCTTGTCGCCGCCGAGCTCATCTACTTCACCCTGACCACGAGACACTTCGCCGGCCACGGCAGCGGGATGCTTGCGCTCACTGAGCAGTTCTCGCCTACCGGCTTGCTCGCTCTCGGGCTCGCGGTGGTCATCCTGACCGGCAACATTGACCTCTCGGCCGGTGCGGCCGCTAGCCTGTCCGCGGTCGTGATGGGCGTCGAGTTGCAGCACGGCTGGAGCGTCGTGCTGGCTGCGCTTGTCGCCCTCGCAGTCGGCACGCTCGTTGGGCTCTTCAACGGTCTGGTCATCACGCTTCTAGGCATCGACTCACTACTCGTGACACTTGCCACGCAGTTCATCGCAACCAGCCTGGCGACGTCGATCGGTGGCGAGAATCCGCCCTATGGATTCTCGAAGTCCTTTCTCCGCCTTGGCACCGGCACGATCGGTGGCGTCCCCATCGACCTCATCGTCTTCGTAGTCCTTGCCTTGTTCGTCGTCGCACTGGTGACCCGGACCACGTTCGGCCGGTCACTGACTCTCATCGGGTACAGCCGGTCCGCAGCCGAGTACAGCGGGATCACGACGCGCCGAACACTGACACTCGTCTTCACGATGAGCGGGACGTTCGCAGGTATTGCCGGCGTCGTGCTAGCGGCGTACTACAACTCAGCCCGAGCTGACACCGGCACCACCCTGCTGCTGCCGGCGATCACGATGGTGGTGCTGGGTGGCGTCGATATCTTCGGCGGCCGCGGGCGAGTCGGCGAGGTGATCATCGCCGTCTTCCTGCTGGGATATCTGACTCAAGGTCTGCTTATCGAGGGATACAGCTCCCTCACGGCGACGATGGTGACGGGCATCCTGCTCATCGCCGCGTTGGTTTTCAAAGTGTGGCTCGGCCGCGGCGCTGGCGAGTCATTCGTCGCCGCTGCGCACCGGCTCTTTGTGAAACGCTCCCGACCATCTAGGGCATGACGACGATCACGTCGAGAACCCGCGGTCCGTGCACACCTTCCACGCGTTTGAATTCGATGTCACTGGTCGCGCTGGGTCCACTGATGAACGTCAGTGGTCGCGACGGATCAAGACGGGTCAGTGACTCCGGCACGCTCATCACGATCTGTTCGGTATGCACGACAACGACGTGATGGTCAGGCACCAAGGTGAGCACTCGGCGTCCCTGATCTGGACCCGCATCGAGCACGATCGTGCCCGTCTCGGCAATCGCCACGCGGCACCCAGTGACGACTGCGGCGATGCCATCGAGTTCGCCAGCTGTCAGTGGCGCCGGATCGCCGTCGATGCGCACGTCGCGGCAGGCCTCGCGCCACTCGAGCGGTGCGCCAGGCGGTAACGCCACCGACGCGGCTGACTCGAGAACGGTCGTCAACGTCCGTGCGAGGGTGCCCACGGTGGTGCGGTGCACGGTCGCCTTGTACTCGGTGAGCCGGTCGACGAAGATCGCGATGACCGGTTCGCTGCCTGGCAGTCGGTTGGAAACAAGTCGGTAGGTGCGAGGAATTTCACCGGACGCCGGTTGCCCGGCGAGAGCGGTCCTGATGCGGGTCAGCACGTCGTCGCGGGCGGTCATGCGTGCGGGTCGCCTTCCGTTGAACCGGGCGCCCCGCGCTCGCGCAGCCACCATTCGCGAAAGGTCTCCTTCGGCGGAATGGGCAGGTCGCGGCTTGTCGTCCACGCCGAACCCGGCCACGGCAACGCAGTGATGCGACCCCGTCGCAAGCCGAGCAGCCTGCCGAGACGCATCAACCGCTCGGCGCGAGCGAACCGTCGCGACGAACGCATCGCCCACGCGACGACTTTCATCGAGAGCAGCTCCGCGCTTGGGGTCGACTGCGCACGTACATGGTCAACAGCGCGTGCACGAAGATGAACCAGGATCGACGGGATGTCGATCTTCACCGGACATACCGAATAGCACGCACCACACAAGGTCGAGGCGAACGGCAAGCTCGAGTTCGGGTCCCTGTGCCCGTTCATCCCGGTCAGTTGCGGACTGAGGATCGCGCCGATCGGTCCCGGGTACACCGAGCCGTAGGCGTTTCCGCCGGTCCGCTCGTAGATCGGACACACGTTGAGGCAGGCGCTGCATCTAATGCAGTGCAAGGCTGCTCGGCCGATCTCATCGGACAGCGCCGCCGTCCGGCCGTTGTCGAGTAGCAGCAGATGAAACGCCTGCGGGCCATCGCCCGGCGTAACCGCCGTCCACATTGAGGTATAGGGATTCATCCGCTCGCCGGTCGACGAACGCGGCAGCAGTTGCAAGAACACCTCCAGGTCACGCCAGGTCGGGAGCAGCTTCTCGATGCCCATGACTGTGATCAGGGTGTCAGGCAGCGTCAGGCACATGCGGCCGTTGCCTTCAGACTCGACAACCGCCAACGTGCCGGTCTCGGCGATCGCGAAGTTGGCGCCACTGATGCCCACCTTGGCGGACAGGAACTTCTTCCGCAGGTGCGCGCGTGCAGCCATGGCCAACCGACGCGGATCATCCGTGAGGTCGGCAGGGACGTCGGGCATCTCGCGCATGAAGATCTCGCGAATCTCCGATCGGTTGCGGTGAATCGCCGGCACCAGGATGTGACTCGGCTTGTCATGTCCGAGTTGCACGATGAGCTCGGCGAGGTCGGTCTCGATCGGCGCAATCCCGGCAGCCTCGAGTGCCTCGTTGAGCCCGATCTCTTGGGTCACCATCGACTTCACCTTCACGACCTCGCGCGCACCGGTCTCGCGCACAATCTCGACGATGATGCGGTTGGCTTCAGTGGCATCGCGTGCCCAATGCACGACGCCGCCTCGTGCAGTAACCGCCGCTTCGAGTTCCTCGAGAAGTTCAGGCAGCCGCGCCATGACGTCAGCCTTGATCGCAGCACCGGCGTCGCGCAACTGTTCCCAGTCATCGACCTCCGCCACAACGGCAGCCCGCTTCTCGCGAATGGTCGCCGTAGCGATGCCCACGTTGCGGCGCAGCTGCGAATTCTTCAACGCCGACCTCGCTGCGCGCGGGAAGCTCTCATCCCCGCGCAGGTTGCCAACGCCATCGGGTGCGTACGTGACCGGCTTCGGCAGACCGAGGAACGTGCTCGTCACGCGTCGCCCTCCGTTGCCGCCAGAATCTCGGCGAGATGGACTGCCCGGACGCCGGTGCGCAGCCGCGACAGGCCACCACCGATGTGCATGAGGCACGACGAGTCACCAGCGGTACAGACCTCGGCGCGCGTGGAGACCACGTTGGTCATCTTGTCGGCGAGCATCGCTGTGGAGACGTCGGGATTCTTCACCGAGAACGTGCCACCGAACCCACAGCACGAGTCGGCGGCTGGCAGCTCGATCAGGTCGAGGCCGCGCACGGCGCGCAGCAGCCGCAATGGCTTATCGCCGACGTGCAGCATCCGCAGCGAGTGGCAGGTCGGGTGGTACGTGACGCGGTGCGGGTAGTACGCACCGACGTCAGTCACACCCAGTACGTCGACAAGCAGTTCTGACAGTTCGTACGTGCGCGCCGCTACCCGCTCAGCTCGCTCGGCCAGTTCCGGCGTGCCGTTGGAACGAGCCACCATCGCGTGCTGATGCCGGACCGAGCCGACACACGACCCGGATGGCGCGACCACGACCTCACAGGTCTCGAGGGCGTCCTCGAACGTCTCGACGTGATGGCGCACGAGCGGAGCCGCCTCGTCGAGGTAGCCGGTGTTCACGTGCATCTGACCACAACACGTCTGCCCAGCAGGGAAGACGACGGTATGGCCGAGCCGCTCGAGAACAGCGACAGTCGCGCGACTCACGTCGGGGAACATCGCGTCACCGAGGCAGGTGGCAAACAGCGCGATGCGCACGTCGCTCCAGAGGTCTCGTCAACTGCAAAGACGACGCTAGCGCATGTGGTCAGACCACACTACCCTTGCCCGCATGGCGGCCCAGCGCGAGCGCACCCACGAGCTAGTCGTGCGCCGGATCGAGGCCGATCTCTTCGACGGACGGATCTCCGTCGGGCAGAGATTGCCCGGCGAACGTGGCATCGCCGAACAGCTCGGGGTGAGTCGCGCGTCCGTACGCGAGGCGATTCGGGTGCTCGAGGCCATGGGGATTGTCCGCACGGCCGTTGGATCGGGGGCCGACGCTGGGGCCGTCATCGTGGCCGACCCGAGCCTCGCATTGACGGCGGCGTTGCGACTTCATCTGGCCACCAGCCACTTGATGATCGCTGACATCGTCGCTACCCGCGTGCTCCTCGAGTCGTGGGCCGTTCGTGTCGCCGCGGCGTCGCCTGATCACGGGCAATATGACAAGGCGCAAGAGCTCCTCGACGAGATGGACGACACAACGCTTGCGCCCGAGGAGTTTCACCGGCTCGACGCCGAGTTCCACATAGAGATGACTCACCAGGCGGGCAATGTTGTCGTCGCGGCCGTCATGGCATCGCTACGTGAATCGATCCAGGGCTACGTGTTGGCTGCTGTTCCCGCGCTGCCCGACTGGCCGGCGATGACTCGCAAGTTGCGTCGGGAGCATCGGCGCATCTTGGCCGCGGTGCGCGCAAACAACGGTACTGCCGCGGCGGTCGCCGTCACGAAACACATCGAAGGCTTCTATCGCGCGACAGGTCTAGGGTCATCGTCGTGATGGACCAGACCGTGCCGGGCCGCGGTGGTTTGCGAGTCGGGCGCTACGGGTTCGGCGGTGCGCCGATTGCCGGCCTCTTCGACACCGCGCCGCATTACGGAGCCGGGTTGCTGACGAAGGCACTGCAAATCGACGAAGTGTGCTCGCGGCATGGCGTCCCCATCGAAGACAGCTCCCGCTTCATCGCGACACCGATGCCCGAACAGCTGTGGGCCGACCTGTTCGCGGCTGAACTGCTTCGACCGGGCGCACCCGGCCCCAGGCCCTCGAACCCCACAACAACACACAACCCACCACCACAGAAGGCAGTGAGCGCAGATTCATGAACCTTGCCCTAGCCCGTCTCGGAGAGCCCGGCCACGAACGTCCGTTCGCCATCGTCGACGGAGCCGCGTCAAGCATTGACAGCCTGACTGCCGATATCGACGGCGCGTTCCTCGACAGCGGCGGCGTCGCGCGGGTCCGGGCCGCGCTCGCCGACGGCCAACTGCGGGCAGCAGGCCCCGTCGAGTCGCTCGGCCTGCGCTACGGGCCGCCCATCGCACGACCAGGCAAGGTTGTGTGCGTAGGCCTGAACTACCGTGACCATGCGGAGGAGACACACGCGGTCATGCCGGTCGAGCCGATCCTGTTCATGAAGGATCCGTCGACGGTGATCGGGCCCGATGACGAGGTTCTAGTGCCGCGCCTGTCGGTGAAGACCGACTGGGAAGTCGAGCTTGCCGTCGTCATCGGACGCACCGGGCGCTACCTAGGTAGCGACGCCGAGGCCCTCGCGTGCATCGCCGGCTACGCCATCGCTAACGACGTGTCCGAGCGGGAGTTTCAAATCGAACGCGGCGGTCAGTGGGACAAGGGCAAGAGCTGCGAGACGTTCAACCCGCTCGGTCCGTGGTTCGTGCCAGCCGACGAGATCGCCGACCCCCAGGCACTCGGTTTGCGCCTATGGGTGAACGGTGAGCTGCGACAGAACGGCAACACTGCGAACATGATTTTCGGCGTCGTCGAAGTCGTCCGCTACATCAGCCAGTTCATGGTGCTGCGACCCGGTGACGTCATCAACACCGGCACCCCTGCCGGGGTTGCGCTCGGCCAGCCCGAGCCAAAGCCGTTCCTGCGTGCAGGCGATGTGCTCGAGCTGGAAATCGACGGTCTCGGACGCCAGCGCCAGGTTCTCGGACAAGCATGAAGTACCTAGGCCACGCATGACGACGATCGATGAGGAGAGCGGCATGACGACGGATTTCGACGGCCTGGTCGCCGTCGTCACCGGAGGCGCGTCGGGGATCGGCCTGGCGACTGCACGGTTACTCGCCCAGCGAGGTGCGAAGGTCGCGTGTCTCGACGTGACGATTGATGGCCTCGACGACCACCTGTTCGGGGTACGAGCCGACGTCACCGACGACGATGCGGTCAAGGCAGCGATTGAAGCCGTGGTGTTCAGATACGGCGGCATCGACATCGTCATCAACAATGCCGGCATCGGCGCACGTGGCGACGTCACCGCCAATGACGATGCGGAGTGGCATCACGTACTCGACGTCAACGTCGTCGGCATGGTTCGGGTCAGCCGCGCAGCGCTCTCTTATCTACGAGGATCGTCGCACCCGGCCATCGTCAACACCGGATCCGTGGCCGCCTCGGCCGGATTGCCGGCACGTGCGTTGTACTCCGCAAGCAAAGGCGCCGTGCAGGCGCTGACATTCGCAATGGCGGCCGACCATGTACACGAAGGAATCCGCGTCAACTGCGTGAACCCGGGCACTGCAGATACTCCCTGGGTCGGACGACTGCTCGACGCTGCCGACGATCCGGTCGCCGAACGAGCCGCGCTGGAGGCACGGCAGCCGCTCGGTCGCCTGGTTAGTGGCGACGAAATCGCCCAGGCGATCATCTATCTGGCATCGCCAGCAGCGGCGTCGACAACGGGAACCGCACTAGCGGTTGACGGCGGCATGTACGGGCTACGGCTGCCAGCCCGCCCGACAACGTGATTCAGCAGCGTGCGGGCAGTCCGTAGACCTGGACTTCCGTGACGACGAATACGGCGTCGATCTCTGCTTGCGAGCAACCGCTAACCTCGTCGGGCTGCGCACCGGCTTGCACGATGACGCCGGCGCCATTGCTCGAACCTCCGACCGGTGCGGATGCGACAAGACTCAGAATGCCGCTACGTGGGATCCGGTTGTCACTCGTGCAGCCAGCCAGTCTACGAACGCAGCGGCCGACATCGGGCGGGCGATCAGGTAACCCTGTGCAATGTCGGCGCCAAGGGCCAAGAGGTGGGCGTACTCGGAGTCACGCTCGATGCCTTCGGCGACAACCCTCGACACGAACGCGCGATCGATCTTGAGTTCGTCAACCGGCAACGCCGCGAGGTAGGCGAGGGAGGTCTGCCCCTGACCGAAGTCGTCGATGGACAGCACGATCCCGGCGTCATGCAAGGTGCCGAGCGAGACTCGCGCAGCGTCCGGATCGACAAACAGCGCCGTCTCGGTGATCTCGACGATCAGTCGATGTGGTGCTACGCCGGACTCCGCCACGATTGCGAGCAAGCGTGCCGCGAAACCGGGGTCGGACAGGTTGCGCGCTGAAACGTTGATGGCGACCTCGAGGCCGGCCGCAGCCGGACCCCACGCGTCGAGTTGGAATGTCGACCACCCCACGCGGGAGAGTTCGGCCATCTGCGCGTATCGACTACGCCGACAGGTGCAATAGTGAGCGGCCGTCCGACCCGATCGTCGGTAGCTCGAATTGCCCGGTGGCGCGCATTGTCAGTGGCGCAAATTGTGGTGCTGCCCGAATCGGGAGCTGGTCGCCTCTCGGCGAGAAGCTCGACGCGGCTTCGGCGAACCGATCCCTCCGCGCCGGCCATAGGTGAGGCCCGGGGACACGGGCTCCCGATCCGGGCAGCGCTTATTCATCGGCGACGCGCACGCCGAACTGAACAGCCATCAGTGGCACCACATGCGAGCACCGACGACACTGTGGTGATGCATCGGCTGATCATCTTGCGGCACGCGAAAGCGGCGACCCATCCGCCCACTGCAGGTGGGGGAGATCACGAGCGCCCACTCGCAGCTCGCGGCGTAGCGGCACTGCCCGGTGTCGCGCGCAGTATTGCTGAGCAGCTCGACGGACATCCGCTCGATCTCGTGCTCTGCTCGACGTCGACCAGGACCCGCGAGACCGTCGAGCTTGTGGCGCAGGCCGAGCCGGCCGTGGCCGCGGCTGCACTGAAGCTGGATGCCAAGTTGTACCTCGCTGATCCGGCGCGGTTGTTGAAGGCGCTACGCAAAGTGCCCGCCGACGCAGCCACCGTGTTGCTGTGCGGTCACAACCCCGGCCTGCACCAGCTCGCGCTCCTACTGCTCGGCGACGACGGCTCCGACGATGACCCCGAACAGGTACCACCGAGACTGCGTTACGACCTGCCGACCGCCGGACTCGTCGTGCTTGACCTCGACGGCAGTTGGACGTCGATTGGTGCCGGTCGGCGGTCTCGCGCCGCGACGCTGCGGGCGTTCGTCGTTCCATCCGACGCGTAGGAGCTGACCGCCCACGCCACAACGGCGGCGGGCACGGACGCCGGACGCGCAGCGGTAGCGACAGCCCACAGGCTGCGCACCGCGTCGTCGGGAAGGTCGGCCACCAGGGCAGCGAGTTCGACTGCGGCCTTCATGAGCGCCAGCGGTTCGGCGTCCCCGAAGATCTGACCGACCTGGGTCGAGCCGTAGCCACGCACGAGGCACCGGTAAGCGGCCGGTCCGATCCCCGCGACCAACACTGCCGCTTGGGTGATGGACCAATCACCATCGAGTACGACGCGTGCGTTCGGGCACCTCCCGCCGTCCGGCCGTTTCATGGAATCGACGGCGGTGTCGACAACCAGGCGATGATGCTGCGAGGCGCGGTGAGCGAGTTCGACGGCGGTCGCCGCGTCGATGAGTTGCGCGGGATCCCAGGCATCGGCAAGGCGCGCAGTCGCCAGGACGACGAACGCGTGCAGACCGTCGTCGGCCGAGTCAACGGGCGCGGCGTGCTCGAGCAGCGCAACCCGGCGCTCTACCTCGTCGAGTTCGGCTCGCCAATGGCGCACGAGAGCAGGCGACACCAGGCCCAACCGGCTGGTCGCGTCGTCGACGAGCTCACGCCATGCCCTCACGCCACCTCCCCTACGCTGGCTCCCGATCTCGCAAGTTGTCCGTTCGGCGTCGGCACAGCCGCCGCGCATGTAGTTCAGTCTCCTGGAGCGAGTATGGCCACAGATCGAGCTCCAACGGAGGTCAACACCTTCGCCCGTTCGCTGTTCGCGGAGCTGCCTTCCCGTTATGACACGTTGGCCTACCTGCTTTCGTTCGGTCAGGACCGGCGGTGGCGGGCCGCGGTGGTCGACCGGATCGCCGCTGCTGATCCCAAGCGAGTGCTGGACGTCGCGTGCGGACCGGCCGGAGTGACGCTGGCCATCGCGCACGCATGCAATGCCGAGCTGGTGGGCGTCGACCTCACCGAGCACATGCTCCGGCAGGGTCTGGTCAACGTCCGCGCGGCCGGCGTCGATGACCGGATCAAGCTGGCGATCGCACGCGCTGAGGAATTGCCTTTCCCTGACGGCACTTTCGACGCGATCTCGTTCAGCTATCTGATGCGTTACGTCGAGGATCCGGCGGCAACCATCGCCGAACTCGCGCGCTGCCTGGCGCCGGGCGGGACGATCGCGAGCCTCGAGTTCCATGTGCCTGGCTGGGCTCCGGCGCGCGTCGTGTGGTGGTTCTACACCCGCTTCGTGTTGCCGGTGGCCGGTGGACTCACCGGGGGCCGAGCCTGGTACCGCGTCGGCCGCTTCCTCGGTCCGAACATCAGCTACCACTACTTGCGTTACCCGGTGGCGGCCCACGTCGCGAACTGGCGCGCTGCCGGCCTCGAGAACGTGAAGGTGAAACCGATGAGCTTCGGCGGCGGCGTGGTGATGTCGGCGACTCTGCGCCGACGGGAGTCGGTGGACTTAGCGCCACGGCATGGCTGAGACGCGGCCGGCGCCCGCGTTTTACGGCGCCGGACGAGGGGACGGCGGGTGGCGCGACTGGGTCACGCTGCTGCACCCGCCGTACACCGCCTGGCACCTGTCTTACGTGGCCATTGGCGCGGCGCTCGCGCACCCGATCCGTCTCGATCGGCTCGGATGGAGCCTGCTCGGGTTCTTCCTTGGTGTCGGGATCGGCGCCCACGCCCTCGACGAGCTGCACGGACGGCCGCTGCGCACCGGCGTCCCGTCGCGGGCCCTCGCTGCGGTCGGCGGTGCAGCCGTCGCCGGCGCTGCCGTCGATGGGTGGCTTGTTGGGGGCATCCGCCTGCTGCCGTTCGTTGCCGTCGGCGCGCTGCTCGTGCTCGCGTACAACCTGGAGTGGTTCGGCGGCCTGGTGCACAACAGCGCGGGATTCGCGGCGTCGTGGGGGGCGTTTCCGCTGCTCACCGGCTACTACGCGCAGCACTGGTCCATCTCGCTCGGCGCAGGCCTTGCAGCGGCGGGCGCATTCGGGTTGTCGTTCGCGCAACGCACGCTAAGTACCCAGGCTCGATGGCTGCGCCGATCGGTGCGCGATCTCGACGGCCACGGCACGCTCAATGACGGGACGCCGGTTGAGTTGACGATCCCGGGCCTGCTGAGCCCGATTGAGACGGCCCTGAAGACGGTGTCGTGGTCGTTGGTCGCGGTGGCGGCCGGGATGGTGATTGCCGCCCGCTGACGGATGAGACCTCCGGACGTCACCGCCGGGCCGTGCCAATTCCGGTGTACTGCCGGACCGCACCGCTTCCGGACGTTACCGCCCGAGAATGCTTAGCTGGTCGGCCTTACGGGCATGGCGATAGGGATGACTTCCTCGACTCGCGTGACGTCACGATGTGCCGACGCGCACTTCTAGACCTGGAGCCGACGCCTCAGGCGGCCGGCGAGGCCAGGCGCTTTGTCGCGAGTACTTGCCATCGCTGGGACATCGACGGCGTCATGGACGAACTGACCCTCACCGTCTCGGAACTGGTCACGAACGCGGTGCTGCACGCGCGCACCCAGATCGAGGTCGAGCTATGCGTCATGGGTGGCGCGGTCACCGTGTGCGTGATCGACCGGGATCCACGACCGCCCGTCATCCGCCCGGTTCGTCTCGACCTGCTGGCCGACCTCGACGCCTCTGGTCCTGATGTGGTGCCGTCCGTGATCTCAGACCTCGACGACCGCCACCCGGCCTCCTATGTCGGCTCGAGCGGCAGTATCGCCGGTGGCCGCGGGCTCCTGATCGTCGACGCGCTCGCCGACGAGTGGGGCGTCGCTGAGCGCGCCGGCGGCAAGGAGGTCTGGCTCGCAGTCCCCGTGCAGTGGACGCATGAGCACGAATGCGTGTGTGACCAGCACCGATACGGCCGGCCGGGGGAAGGCTGCGTCCATATGACAGGGCCGTGGGACGGCGCTGCAGTCGATCACGCTCCGTAGCGGCGCGCGTGAAACGGTCCCCTGGCTTGGGCGACACGCCGACCAAGTCGCAAAATACGTTTGGCGTGGGGCGTCAGTGGCGAAGTTCCGTACAGTCGGACAACCGCGATCAGCGGCCGCGAGTCATAGGTTCGGCGTGTCGACCGGGCTTTGTACAGACTGCGAGCCCTCGACATGAACGAGGAGGCCTGAGGAGGCACGGCGTGGGCAACGGACTAGCTGAGGTCGGCTTTCTCGCCGTGCTGACCATCATCGTCTTGCCCTGCGGCCTCTTTACGTTGCTGGCCCTGCTTGACCGCCTAGAGCGCAACCTTGACCCCGACGCCCAGATGCCGCCGACGCTGGTCGTGAAACCCGAACCGGTAGTGGTGGCCGCTGGGGTAGTGACGGCAGCGCAGTTGGACGATGAAACCGTCGGCGGGGATGTGGTGTCGCTTCCAATCGCGGTCACCGTGACCGAATCCCCCGCCGCCGCAACCGGCTAAGGCACGGCGGCGGTCAACCCACTGTTCGAGGCTCTAGACCTCAACGTCGTGCATGAGCGGGCCTTCGTCCAGCACGACCTGCCGGGTGGGGAACAACTCGTTCGGCTGCTCTACGGCCACCGGGGCGGCCACCTGGGCGGGGGGCTGCTCGGCAACCGGGGCGGTGCGCTGCGCGGCGGCTAGTTCGCGCGCCAACCTGTCGCGCTCTGCGACCAGCTCGTCGTGCTCTTCGCGTGCGGCCCGGCTCTCCGCGCGACGGCGGCTCGACGCGCGCCGACGAATGCGGGTCGACACGCTGGCCGCCCATAGGCCGAAAAAGAAGATCGCGGTCAAGACGATCCCGGAGATAAAGATCTGCGCCAGCGTGTAGTGCCCAAGCACGTGCCCGAAGCCCTTGATGGCGAAGGTCCCGCCACCCCAGTTCTCCGAGATAAGCACACCGGCGAACGCGGCGGCTGCCACCAAGATCAGGAGGCCGATGAGAAGCATCGTGTGTCACCCTTTCGGCAATTTCGGTATCTCTGTCTCGAGTCCAGGCACCGGGCCGTCAAACTCAAGCTTGCCGGCCGGCGGCGCCTCCTGTGATCACTACCCTTTCTGGGCCCTCCAATCCCTAATCAGCGGGTGACCAGGGATGATTGCCTAAGACCAGCATGCCAGCATCACCGGGACGAATCACCAGAAACGCACCCACAGACGACCACAGGAGTAGCTCCATGGGGGACGACAGCCACACCGACAACGGGGACGCCAACCTCGAATTGATCGCGGCGGGGCTGCGGCGCGACGCCGAAGACACCCGACTGCACGGTCAGGTCGTCCTTGAGTCCCTGGCGAACGCGTTGCCGCCAGAACTTGCCCACGTCGAGCGGTCGGGCGGCCTCGTCCGCAAGTCGAAGGTCGTCGGCGTGCACATCAGCGTCGGCGACCGGCGCTACGTGCTGAAGACCACGCCGTCCGGCCTGGCGTCTTCTGTGTGCCACGAATCAGGTGGCATCGTGATGAGCACCACGCCGGTTGACTTCGACGCGTGGGTTCGTGAGTTACTCACGGCGCTTTCCACCGCGGCCGGGCGCAGTGCGTCAGCAGCGCTGGCACTGCAGCAACTCGCCATCAACGGGACCAGCTGACCCGCCTATGCCAAGCAGCTTCGACGATGCGCTTGCGGGGATGACCCCGGCCGAGATCG
>DASRZB010000255.1:0-3902 GCA_035653855.1 Acidothermaceae bacterium
CCTCGCCCACCTCGCCCACCACCTCGACCGTCAACGGCTCGGCAGCCGGCTCCGCGCCACGGTCGGTCGACTCCTCCGCCAACGTCACGCTCCGCTACGAGCCCGCCCTCGCACACATACAGACGCGAGTCTGCCCAGCGACGCACCAACACAATCGGCAGGCGCTCCCCCGCCAGCGGATGAACGGATGCGTCACCACGAGCGAACCCAACGACTCGCTGGACAACAACGCGGTAATGACGTGGCCGTCGGGATGCCAAGGCGCCGCAGCTTGCCTGACGCCTTGGCATCCCTCACATACCTCCGATTCGCCGCCCCCTTCCTCGTGTCGACGCACAGCGGCCGATCTCGCCCGCGGCGCTGTTCGCCACCGCCGCCACGGCCGTCCTGCTGACCATCCTCGTGACGATCCAGCAGCCACGCGGTGCGCCCGAAGCAGCGCCGCAAGAACCCGCCTCCGCGACATGACCTGATGTACACCCCTTCCAGAGACTTGACTACCCGAACACCCCCCTGATCCAGGACAGGTAGGTTGTATCCACCGAGCCGGAGAACTGTGGCATTGCCATCGCGACCCTGTCGGTCACGGGTGAACGAGATCAAGGGCGGCACCCACGATGGTGTCGGCATCGATGCCGAACGCGCGGTACAGATCCTCTATGTCTCCGGACTGTCCGAAGTCGTTGACACCGAGCGACGCGACCGGCACGCCGCGAACGGCAGCGAGGAAGCTCAACGTGTGTGGATGGCCATCAAGCACGGTGACGATCGGAGCTGTCCTGTCACTGGGGAACAGTTCTTCGAGGATTGCATCGCTGCCTTTGTCGAGGCCGTGGCGCGCTTGTAGGGCGCGGAATATGAGATCCGCGGATGTGAGGCAGACGACATCGCAGGCGATCCCTGCGTCGGCGAGCTCATCGGCCGCAGCGAGAACCTGCGGCACGACGGCACCCATCCCGACCAGGAGCACCGCTGGGCGCGCGTCCGCGGTACGGATGCGGTAGCCACCGCGTAGCGCTTGGTCGCGTCGGCGTGCGCACTCATCTGCGCCGTCGGGTACTGCCGCGAGTGCCTGGTCGATCGGGCGAGTGCTGAGGCGGAAGTAGGCAGAGCTACCGTCGGGCTTTCCGAGGCGGGCGAGCGCGTCAAGGAGAGCCCATTCGAGATCCTGGCCAAAGGCGGGTTCCCACGCTGTGCATCGTGGCTGCTCGAGACCGACGGACGGCGTGATGATCGACTGGTGCGCTCCGCCTTCGGGTGCGAGTGTCACACCTGAGGGGGTGCCGACGAGAATCGATTGCCCGCCCGCGTAGATACCGAAGGACCATGGCTCAAGTACCCGGTTGACGAACGGGTCATACAGTGTCCCCACGGGCAGTAGCGGCTGCCCGTCACGCGACCAGGTGCATCCCAGCTCGCCGAGGAGCCCGACGAGGTTGCCTTCGGCGATGCCGAGCTCGATGTGCTGGCCGTGCGTATTCTCACGCCAGCGCACGAGCGTGTCGGTGTCATCAGCGAACCAGTCGACACGCTCGCCGACGTGCCAGATGCCGACACGGTTGATCCAGCCACCGAGATTCGTCGACGCGGCCACGTCCGGGCTGACGGTCACAACTCGACGCGCGACATCGGGCGCGCTGTGCGCGAGGTCAACGAAAAACCGTCCAAACGCCTGTTGCGTCGATGCGGTGCCCGTATGCGTGCGGCCGACGTCCGGCGGAACTGCCGCACCGGGTCGGAGCGTGATTTCGTCGCGACGTAGTCGCTCAGCTGCGCGGCGGCATAGGCCGGCTTCGGCGCTGGTGTCGTCAAACGGCGCCCAGGGATCGGTGGCGTTGGCGGCAAGCTCCTCGGCGAGCTGCTCCCACTGCTCGTTGGAGAGCAGAGCTGAGTGGTTTCCCGGATGGCCCTGGGTCGCCAGTCGCCATGCCTTGATCGTGAAGGCGAACACAACCGACGGTCGATCGGTCACGGCGTCGGCTTGAGCGAACGCGGCAAGCAAATCGCCGAGATCGTGGCCTCCCAGGTCCCGGATCGCCCGCGAGAGCTCTTCGTCGTCGAGGTCGGCGACCAGCCGCGCGATGTCGCGGGCACCCCGCCCGCTCCCTGGTAGACGCTCACGCAGGTCTGCCGGCGGGGAGCGCAGCAGCCGCTGGTACTCCTCATTGGGCATCCGGTCTATCCGGCTGCGCAGCGCGTCTCCGCCGCTGCGCTCGAACAGCACGCGCAGCAGTCGACCGTATTTGACGGTTGCGGTGTGCCAACCGGCCGCCTCGAACATCGAAACGATCCGCCCTACCGCAATGTCCGGCACGATCCGGTCCAGCGACTGACGATTGACGTCGACGATCCACAGCACCTCGCCGAGGCGAGGGACTACTGGATCGACCAGCATCTCCCAGATCGCGCCCTCGTCGAGCTCGGCATCGCCCAGCAACGCGATTTGCCGGCCACCTTGCGGCACCTCGAAGTGCCCCGCCACATACCGATGAGCAATCGCGCTCCAGACTGCCGCTGTGGCTCCGATGCCCACCGAACCCGTCGAGAAGTCAGCGGGAACCGGGTCCTTGAGCCGACTCGGATAGCTCTGCAGACCGCCGAACTCGCGCAACGTCGTCAGGTGGCGGCGCTCTAGCTGGCCGAGCAGGTACTCGATCGCGTGCAACACGGGAGAGGCATGCGGCTTGACCGATACGCGGTCCGGGGCCCGAAGGTGCTGGAACCAGAGCGCAGTCATGATCGAGACCATCGACGCCGAAGACGCTTGGTGACCCCCGACCTTCACGCCCGAGGCCGTCTTTCGAACCCTGTTGGCGTGGTGGACGATCGAGGTGGCAAGCCACAACACCCGGTCCTGCACCGCGCCGAGCGTCGCCAGCGCCGTCTTGCGTTCGTCCGTGGCCACCACAACTGTAGTTTGATGTCGAGACGCCACAGAAGTCCAGAGCTCATGCCTCTTAGACCTAGATCCGACAAATCTTTGCGTTGTATCCCAACTGAACGTTAGGATCTATTCGTGTCCGCGAAAGATCTCGACTCCGTTGACAAGCGCATCCTTGACCTCCTCGTTGACGACGCCCGACGCTCGGCGAGTGCGATCGGTCGCCTTGTGCAACTGTCCCCCGCTGCGGCCAAACGGCGAATCGACCGCCTGGAGGAAGCCGGTTACATCCGCGGATACACCGCCCTTCTCGACAACGCCAAGGTCGGAAGCCCACTCGAAGCGTTCACCGAGCTGCGCTTCGCCCCCGGAACCCAAGTCGCCGACATCGATCTCGCGGTCGCGGATTTACCGGAGCTCGTCGAGTCGTTCACGCTCGCCGGCGACCCCGATGCGCTCGTTCGGCTTCGCGTGAGCGACGTGGACCACCTCAAGCGGGTCATCGATCGCGTGCGCCGCGGCAAACGCGGCAGCGCCAAGATTATCGGAACCAAAACGCTCATCGTGCTCGGCACCACCACCGGCGCGGCGGGCGCCCGAAAGTGAGTGCACCAGCGGCGGCTTTCGGTCGCGACAAGACTGCCGACCCCGACCCGAATACTCCTGCCGGCCGCGGCACGAGCTCCATCGCCAGCGGGCATGCGTCCGGGCCGGGGCTGCCAGGCGGCGGGTGGCAGACTGATAGGTCTGCCTAAAAGGGGGCGGGTCGAAGTCAGCGTCAAGAGCGCTGGTGGGGGGACTGAGCGGTTCATGCCACCAGTCCTCCGAGCATCGTCATCAATGCTCGGGCTCGGTCTCTCGCTCGACTACGCCGTGCTGCGAGGTTGTCCCGTTCGTCGTGGAAGTTCGGTGACGGCGGTCCCGGGGTGATCGTTACACAGTGACTGCGATCGCGGCCTCCTTGGTCGGCAGCGGGTTGGGCTGGTGAAGGTGTAGTTGGTGTTCGATCGCGACGGCGAGG
>DASRZB010000256.1:0-10247 GCA_035653855.1 Acidothermaceae bacterium
GGAACCACCGACGAGGATCGGTGTACGACCGCGCGCGACAATCTCGGAGATCGCCGTCCTCGCGTGCGTCTGGTAATCGGCAACGCTCGCCGTACGCGTGACGGGCCAGATATCAAGCAGATGATGGACGACGCCCTGCCGCTCGTCGTGCGCCAGTTTCGCGGTTCCGACGTCCATGCCCTGATACAGCTGCATCGAGTCGGCGTTCACGACCTCGCCGTTCAAGCGATGTGCGAGGTCGATGCCGAGCTGCGACTTGCCGGCGGCGGTCGGGCCGAGGACAACGACAACTCTGGGTCTCACGCCGGCAGCAGAAATCACGTCGGCAACCACGTCGCGACCGTGTACATCACGCCATAAGGAGCGTCGGCGTAGAGAACGTCGCCGTGCCAGGTGCCCGCTCGAAGCAGCTTCGCCGCCGCTACCCAGGCAGGAGCACCCGCGGCGAGCAGCACTTCCGCGAGTTCGAGATCGAGGTCGGCCAGTGACTGCGGAGCGCCGTCGGCGAGGGCTTTGACGACGGATTGATCGAACGGTTCCGCTCGTTCGTCGAGGTAGCCCGGGCCTTTGAGGCTGCGTCGCGCGCTCCCGTCACCCATGACGAGAAGGCCAGTCGATGCCGGCAGCTCCGGCCATGGGGTCACCGGCTCGCCGTCCGGCCCGATGGCGAGGTAGCTCGGCTCACACGCGAGCGTTCGCCTGGACAGCAACCAGGCTCCGACCTGAAGTGACAGTGGCAACGGCCGCAACTCGGGGTCGATCAGCCCAGGGGCGAAGCCTTGCCAGTCGACACGCGGCCCATCGGTTCCCAGCACCAGCAACTGGTGAGGACTCGTGCCAATCACCCGATCGATGGCCTTATTGCACGCGGAACGCAACGACTGCGTCTCAATTTCGATTCCGGTGGCAATCCCAGGTCGCAGGAGCGGCGGATGGGGGCAGAATGCCACCGCGGAGATTGCCGGCCCGGTCACGAGATGCACCCTAGATGGCCAACTGGCGGCACTCTCCGGCGCGGGCGTCAGCACCGCGTCATGGTGGTTACCGGCAAGATGGGCACATCGGGCGCGCACATGCACCCGACCGAGCAAGGAGCACGATGGGCACCAGCACCGCGTGGGGCCGGATCGCCGAAGACGGCACCGTCTACGTCCGCACCGCCGATGAGGGCGAGCGCGTGGTCGGGTCGTGGCAGGCCGGCACCCCCGAAGAAGGGCTGGCGCATTTCGTCCGGCGCTACGACGACCTCGCGACCGAGGTCGGCTTGCTCGAGACCCGGCTTGCGTCGGGTGCCGCATCTGCGTCGTCGACGGTGGTCGCCGTCACCAAGCTCCGTGCATCACTGCCCACCGCAAATGCAGTTGGCGATCTGCCGACCTTAGACGTTCGGCTCTGCACCCTGCTCGCAGCGGCGGAGGCCAAGCGAGCCGACGAGCGGGCCGCCAAGGCAGCCGCGACAACCAAAGCCGTCGATGCGAAGAAGGCACTCGCGGACGAAGCGGAGAAACTCGCGCAGAGCACCCAGTGGAAGCCAGCGGGTGATCGGCTGCGCGCAATCGTCGACGAATGGAAGGAAATCAAAGGTGTCGACCGCAAGATCGACACCGAGTTGTGGAAGCGCGTCTCTGCGGCGCGTGCGGAGTTCGGCCGCCGCCGTGGCGCACACTTCGCGACCCTCGACGAGCAACGCAAGGAAGCGGTCGCCTACAAGGAGAAGCTCGCGACTGAAGCCGAGTCATTGGCGCAGTCGACCGAGTGGACGCCAACTGCGAACCGCTACAAGTCGCTGATGGTGCAGTGGAAAGCTGCCGCTCGTGCGTCGAAAGACGTTGACGAAGCGCTGTGGCAGCGGTTCCGCACCGCCCAGGACACCTTCTTCACCCGGCGCACCGCGGCACTCGAAGAACGCGAAGCCGAGTTTCGTACTAACCAGCACGCGAAAGAGGCGCTGCTGGCTGAGGCTGAAGCCATCGACCCGTCCAGCGATCTGCCTGTGGCGCAAGCAAAACTGCGTGACATTCAAACGCGTTGGGCGGCGACTGGTCGGGCTCCGCGTGAAGTTGCCGCCGACTTCGATCGCCGTCTCGATGCCGTCGCTGAGCGACTGAAGACCGCCTCTGAGGATCAGTGGCGCGAGACGTCGTTGTCGTCGTCGCCGTTGGCGATCAGGTTGCGCGAGTCGGTGGAAAAGCTCGAGAAGAAGATCGACCGTGCCAAGCAAGCCGGCAAAGCATCCGAGGTCACTGACCTCGAGGCGCAACTCGCTACCCAGCGCGAATGGCTCGCGCAAAGCGAGCGTCCCGCCCGCTGACGCCCTGTTGGCCTAGCGCTCGCACGAGCGCTGAGCCCGCCCTGACTGACCACGAGCGGCATGAGTCTCTCTATACCGCACCGCTGCGTCCGCGCTGCCCGAATGAACCAGCGCGGCCGGTCGCTGCGAAGACAGTCCGAGTCACCACAGGCGGGCCGGCATGACTCGCCCAGGACGCTTTCGAAGGAGCATCACCATGGCAGAGCACAGCAGAAGGGCCTTCATCCGCGGTGCTGGCGTTACCGCCGCAGCGGCCACCGTGGCCGTGATGGTCCCCGGGGTGGCAAGCGCCGCCTCGAAGTCGTCGGGCTCCCCGGCCGACGACGGCAGCCCCGCGCCCGACGGTTCGGTCGTCGCGTTCGTCAAAGACGCGAAGGCAGGCAGCATCACCGTGATGCGCGGCGAGCGCGAAGTGCAGATCACCGACAAGGCATTGGCCCGCAAGCTGGCCAAGCTCACCCAGCTCTGATAAGTCGCAGCCCTGGCTGCGACTGCTTCCGAGCACCGTCGTTTCGAGCTGCCCGGACCCCGCGAGCTCAACTCGTTCTTCGTTCTTTCGTTTCACCCTCACCCATCAACCGCGAGCACAGAAGGTGTCGCATGTCTTCTCACCGTGAAGCACCGGAGATCTCCAAGGACCCGGTAGCCGACAGTTCAGACCTGTACGCGTTCGTCAGCCCGGACAAGCCAGGGTACGCGACAATCATCGCCAACTACGTTCCCCTGCAAGCGCCAGACGGCGGCCCAAACTTCTTCGAGTTTGGTGACGACGTTCTCTACGAGATTCACATCTCGAACCGTGGTGACGCGCAGGCCGACATCACCTATGGCTTCCGCTTCCACACGGTCGTGTTCAACAAGAAGACCTTCCTCTACAACACCGGTCAGATCACGTCGATCTTCGACGCGCACTTCAACCGTCGCCAGTACTACAGCGTGACGCGCACCACGCGGGGCGGGAACACCGTGCAGCTCGGCGCGAACCTCGAGGTGCCGCCCTGCAACATCGGCCCGCGCTCGACCCCGAACTACGAGCACCTCGCCGCACAGTGCGTGCACGGCATCGGCAACCGGACGTTCTTTGCCGGCCAGCGTGCCGACGCGTTCCACGTCGACCTCGGCTCGGTGTTCGACCTGCTCGACCTGCGTCCGTTCCAGAACTTGCACCTCATCCCCACCCCGGCTGGCACGGGTGTCAACTCGCTCACCGACCTGAACGTGCACAGCATCGCGATGCGCGTTCCGCTCAGCGACCTCACCGTTAGCGGCAAGACCCCTGTTGACCCGGCACGGCTGGATTCGGTCGTCGGCATCTGGACGACGGCCAGCCGCCAGCGGACTCACTTGTACGAAGGCCCTGGTGCGACGGCGCAGAACTTCGGCGGTTGGGAGCAGGTCTCCCGTCTCGGCAACCCGCTCATCAACGAAGTCGTCATCCCGATGGGTTCGAAGGACGACTGGAACCACAGCAAGCCTTCGAACGACTCGGACTACGCGGCGTCCTTCTTGCACCCCGAGGTTGCGGGCCTGCTTCCGGTCCTCTACCCCGGCGTGTTCAAGAACCTCGCCGCCTACACCAAGCCGCGCGCCGACCTGGTCGCGATCCTTGGTACCGGCATCCCGTCTGGCGTCGTCCCCGGCTTCCAGAACTACACCGGCAAGACGGTCGCGGACATGCTTCGCCTCAACCTGGCCATTCCAGCGACCCCGTTCGACAAGGCGAGCCCAGCTGGTCTTGCCGGTGGCGACCCGGCGGGGTTCCCGAACGGCCGACGAGTCACGGACGACGTCGTCACCATCGAACTGCGGGCTATCGCTGGTCTGTTGATCCCGCTGGTCGACAAGTCGTTCACGCCTGACGCCGCGACGAGCCTGGTCGACGACGGTTCGTCGATGACGCCGACACAGCAAGTGTTCCCGTACCTCAACATGCCGCACGACGGATATAGCGCGGCCTAACATGACCGGCCATGCTCCCTCCGATCACTCGCATTCGCACAGTCACGATCACGATCACGCGGGTCACCTGTCCGGCCACAACCATGTGGCCGGGCAGGGACCGACGGTGCTCGACATCGGTGACGACTTCGGTGCGTTGGTGCTGTACACATCGGCCGACTTGGTCGGCGCAGAGATAGAGATCAGCCCGGACGGCGAACCTGACCGTCGGCGACACGTCGCCGTGCATCCTCGCCAATTCCCAGGCGGGACGGCGTATGCGGCCGTGTACTACGGACTCGTGGCTGGCACGTACGACCTGTGGGGGGCCGACGGGTCGCGTACGCTCACGGTATCGATCGAAGGCAACACGATCACCGAATCCGCGTGGCCAGAGGATGTTCTAGCCCCACGGTAGTTCGGCAAGAAGCGGTTACTTGCGGCGGTCCGCGAGTCCGGCGAGGTCGGCAACTAACTCGAACGAGCGCGTCCGGTCGGCCGGATCGAACGTCGTCGTCGTGATCATGAGCTCGTCGGCATCGGTGTCGTCGAGTAGCGCGGTGAGTTGATCGCGAACAGTGTCTGGTGAACCGATGACCTGCGTCGCGGTCCGATTGTCGACGAACGCGCGCTCTTCCGGCGTGTAGTTGTACGCCGCAGTCTCCTCAGGCGACGGCAGCGTCGACGGCCGGCCGGTTCTGACCCGCAAGAACGACAATGCCGCAGGTGCCGCGAGACGCAGCGCCTCGTCGTCCGTCGGAGCGCATGTCACGCTGACACCGATCATCGCGTGCGGACGATCCAACGTCGGTGACGGCTGAAACAGGCTGCGGTACAGGGCAAGCGCGGGCAGCGTATTGGCCGGACTGAAGTGATGCGCGAACGCGAACGGCAAGCCAAGCATGGCCGCCACCTGCGCGCTGTAGTCGCTCGATCCGAGCAGCCAGACGTCAGGTTTCGCCCCTGCACCTGGCACGGCGGTGATAGCTGCGAACGGATGGCCAGCCGGCCACTGGTTGCTGAAGTAGTGCAGCAGATTCGTCAGCTGAGACGGGAAGTCGTCGGCGCTTAGAGCTTCCGCCGACCGACGGAGCGCGAGTGCGGTCAGCTGGTCGCTACCTGGCGCGCGACCGATGCCGAGATCGATACGTCCGGGGTGCAGGGCGTCGAGCATCCCGAACTGTTCGGCCACGACGAGCGACGAGTGGTTCGGCAGCATGACGCCGCCAGATCCGACGCGCAAAGTGCGGGTGGCTTCCGCGATGTGCCCGATGAGCACGGCCGGCGACGAACTCGCGATGCCCGGCATGTTGTGGTGCTCCGCGACCCAGAACCTCACGAAGCCAAGCTGCTCGACGCGTTGCGCCAGCGCGATGGTGCTGCGAAGCGCCTCACCGACGCTCGTGCCCGTCGGGACAGGCGCGAGGTCGAGTACAGACAGCGGGACGTTCTCGAGGGTGGTCACATCATCGCCAACCCGCAGAACAGGTTGGTTCTTCCAAGCAACCCATGCCGGCCCCGTCGCGTCCACGAGAGGTGAGAACAAGGGCCTCGGTACGGACGCCGACCAGTGCCGTCGCATTTACCGTTCTGCTTATTGCGGGTTGCGCTAGCCAACCCACCCGTTCAGCCGCGGGTTCGTCGGCCCCGGTTACCCTGCCTGCCCCTCCAAGTTCTGCTGCCGCGAGCGCGCCGGCAACGAGCGCGTCCGCGAGTAGCAGCCCGGCCAACCCGTGCCTCGCGCCGCTCGTCGAGCAGAGCGGTGCGGTTCCGGTGCCCAACCCCGACGCGGTCAGTCTGCGCGTTTGCCACCCTGGCATCGTGAAGCCGGCGGCGGCTCAGCCCGTGATGCTCAGTGAAAACGACGCCAACAACATTGGGAAGCTTCTCGACCTCGCACCAGCCGGCAGCGCCAACTGCGGGAAGCACCCCGACGCCGTGCTGCGATTCGGGTACCGCAACGGCACCCAAGCCGATGTTGAGATCTTCGCTGTCCCCGAGCCCGACGAAACGGGATGTGACCAGACGACGGCGTCCGTCGCCGGACACGTGTGGGTGTTGTCGCCCACGCTCGCGACCTTCCTGGACAGCACCTCGATCGCGGCTGGCGCAAAGGCCACTCCGCCGCCAGTACCAGACGTGACCGGTCTGTCGTTGGCGCAGGCCACCGAAGTCCTCACGCGAGCGGGTCTCACCATCACCTCCGGCGGCCGGGTTACCGATCCGTTGCTGAGCCCCGACACCGTCGTCCTGCAAGATCCACCAGCTGGCCCGGGCATGATGTGGAGCGGCACCGAAGTTGATGTGCTCCTGAGCCAGCAACCCGCGCCCGCTTGCGACGCTGCCCAACTTGCGTTCGACTACCGCGGTGTCCAGTACGGCACCGGCGACGCGTTCGCCGATCTCGATGTCCGCGACATCGCAACAACCGCGTGCACCCTGACAGGACCGATCTCGGTCGTCGGGCTCGACGCCGGAGGGCACGCCGCAACCAACCAGCTGACTTTCATGGTCGCTCGTGACCTCGTCCTGACCGCCAAGGCGCCGCCGCGCGCGGTCGACGGAAGCGCCCCGAAAAACGCGGTGATGGCATGGATACCGCTTCAGGCCAACGTCCGCGACGGCCCTGACGCCAACGGTTCGTGTGCGAACCACCTCATCGTGCCGAAGACCTGGGCGGTCACCGTCGCCGGCGGAAAGCGGATGGTGTCCAACGGCGCAGGGGCTTCCGAACCACCGATGAGTGCGTGCGAGGGCGAACTCATGAGTCCGCCCCAAACCGGCAACCAGGTCAGGCCGCTCGACTGACTCCAAGCAGTACCCGACTACGGCTGTGCCGGTGGTCCGTCCGTCAGGTCGATGAACGTCGTCGATGTCGTGAAGTCGTTGCTGAGATGCGTGCCATCAGGACCGACGATGTCGATCGCGTAGCCCGACGCGCTCTTTGCTTCACACCAGGCAGCCTGCGCAGTCGCCGGGAAACTGTTGGCGTCGCTGTTCACGAGGAGGTGCCCCGGCGGCGGCCCTGCGCGCATCGAGCGCAATTCTCCGATGGTTGTCGGAAAGTCGGCAGCGAAGGTTTCGCCGGTCCGCAGGGACTGTTCGCACAGCAGCGCAGCCGGATCGACAGTGCCTCCAGCGGCGTCCGGCTCGGAATCGCGATATCCGACCGGCGCGTGGGTGAGCGTCAGCGGAAGCGGATCGCTAACCGTCGGGCCGCGCACGGTCTGGTGCGGCTCGTTCGGGCTACCGCACGCCGCTAGCGGCTCCCATACGTCGAACTCGAGCTCGCCCACGTGCGCGCTCGATGTATTCGCGCCACTGCCGAAGGTGTCGCAGGCGGTTACAGTCACTGCGATGGTTCCGAACAGCCCGCTCGGATCTCGCGATACCAACCGCCACGGCACGGATGCTTCAACCGTCAACGTCGATACCTCCGGCCCCGAAGCTGGACTACCCGTGCAGGGGCTATAGCTGCGAGCACCGTAGACAATGCCTTCAGCTGCGGTCTTGGCGTCGAGAATCAATAGTTGGTACGGGACGAGCGGAGGCGCCGGCGTAGTCGACGCGAACCCGTCCATTCCGCAGGTCGACATCCACGGCGGATCAATCACGCCGACCCACGCCAACCTTGCCTGAAACGGCGTCAACGGTGGCGGCGACTGCACCCCAACCGACGTGCCGTTGTCTTGGGGCGACGCGAGCAGTTGATCCGCGATCGTGACCCTGGCGAGAACCAGGCTGAAGCCCGAATCGTCTTGCAGTACGTCGAAGTGACTGATGTCTTGGGCGGCGAGCAACGTGCACAGGGCGCGCTGCCGGTCAACGACAGGGTGCGCGTCTCCAGCGGGCGCGACGATCGCCTGGCCGCCGTCGAGATTCCAGGCCGACGACATACCGCCATCGCCGTTCGCGCCGGGGATCGCGGGCGTCACCGGTTTCGGTACTGCCGGATTCGGGTCGACGCAGACGTCCGCGGCGGACGACGAGGGCGAGGCCGCGGCGGATGGTAACGACGTCGACGGCACAACTCCACTGAGGGACGAGGCTGCTGTCCGACTCCCGCAAGCGGCAGCCATCAGCGAGAGCGCCGCAATCAAAGCCACTCGTGTCCGCATTGGCACCCCGTTTCGACAGTGCTCGGACGTTTCGAGACTCGGCGCCGTTCCGTGCCTCAACCCCCGACGGCGCCGTCGACGAGCTCACGAATGAGATCGGCGTGGCCGTTGTGCCGCGCGTACTCCTCGATCATGTGGTTGTAAATCCAGCGCAGCGAGCACGGCTCACCACGGTGTATTCCGGTGTCATCGAGGTCACGAGCAGCTGCGGCAGCCCTGCTGTGTTCGCACTCTGCGTGCCAGGCTGCGAGATCTGCTTCCCAGTCGGCGTCATCGAGCGGCACAAGCTCGCTGTCTTCGATCGCGGGGTCGTACCAGATCGGCGGTGTGTCGGATTCGCGCGTCAGCACCCGGCGAAACCAGTTTCGTTCGACTTCAGCCATGTGCCGCAGCAGTCCGTGCAACGACAGCAGCGAAGTCGCCACGGGCCGAGCTTTGCGCTGAGCATCATCGAGCCCTTCGCACTTCAGCAACAGTGTCACCCGATGGAACTCGAGCCATCCCTCGAGCATCGGCCGCTCAGCGAGGAGAAACGAGGGCTCGGTGCGTCGCGGATCGATCAGGTCGCCGACCATGCGATCACCCTGCCGAGGGGAATGCTGGCATACCGAGTTGGACGCCGATGGGCGGGCGTGGGCCCGCGTGTTGCCGCGCTTCCCACGCATCGCCTGCGCGCGTGCGGCGCACGCGATGCACGATGTCAGCGACCAGATGGTGCGGCGCTGCGTACGTCACTTCGACGCTGACCATGTCTCCCGGTCGCGGCGGAGCCGCCACGATGTCTCCCGGTCGCGCGTCTGCGGCAACAAAGTGCACCAACCGGTTGTCGGCTGCGCGGCCGCTCATGCGGTGCGTCTGCTCGTCTTTGCGCCCCTCGCCCTCGGCGACAAGGACGTCGACAACACGGCCGATCTGCTCCTTCGCGCCATCCCATGCGACCTGGTCGTCGACGGCCAACAACTGCTCGTAGCGTTCGCGCACGACCGAGGCTGGAACCTGATCATCCATGTCTGCCGCCGGCGTCCCAGGTCGCTTGGAGTACTGGAAGGTGTAGCAGTTCGCGAACCGCGCCCGCTTCACGACGTCCAATGTCTGCTCGAAGTCTTCGTCAGTCTCGCCGGGAAAGCCGACGATGATGTCAGTCGTAATCGCGGCGTCGGGCATCGCCGCACGAACGCGGTCGATGATGCCGAGGTATTTCTCCCGCCGGTACGAGCGACGCATCCGCCGCAAGACATCGTCAGATCCTGACTGCATGGGCATGTGCAGCTGTGGCATGACGTTGTGCGTCGTCGCCATCGCGTCGATGACGTCGTCGGTGAAATCGCGCGGATGCGGCGAAGTAAAGCGCACGCGCTCCAGACCATCGATGGAACCGCAGGCGCGCAGCAGCTTCGAAAACGCCAGCGGGTCGCCGAACTCGACGCCATACGAGTTCACGTTCTGGCCGAGCAGCGTGACCTCGATGACACCGTCGGCGACGAGCGTTTCGATCTCCAGCAGAATGTCGCCGGGCCGCCGGTCTTTCTCGGTCCCTCGCAGGCTCGGCACGATGCAGAACGTGCACGTGTTATTGCATCCGACGCTAATGGCGACCCACGCCGCGTAGACAGACTCGCGTCGCGACGGCAGCGTCGACGGGAAAACCTCGAGCGATTCGAGGATCTCGACCTGTGCCTCTTCGGCCACCCGAGCTCGCTCGAGCAGCACCGGCAGCGACCCGACATTGTGGGTGCCGAACACCACGTCGACCCACGGAGCACGGCGGACGATCTCGCCGCGATCCTTCTGCGCGAGGCAGCCGCCAACGGCGATCTGCATGCCCGGGTTCGCCTGCTTCACCGGATACAAGTGCCCGAGGTTGCCGTAGAGCCGGTTGT
>DASRZB010000257.1:0-2539 GCA_035653855.1 Acidothermaceae bacterium
CCCGGCCGCACCTGGGTCGAAGTCCTGCCGAACTCGAGCCCGCCACGAATCAACTGAGTTCCGACAGCACCTAGTCGGCTCACGTCGCTACGTCACTCTCGATCGCTGCGCTGCGAACTCGCGGTAGCGGCCCGAACTCGTGAGGTCGCTCAATCGGCGCATGGCTTCATGCACGTCGGCGAAGCTTGTGGTGAGTGCCGAAAGCCCGCAGCGGATGAGGTCGGGCTCACGGTAGTCAGGCACGACGTGCTCCTCGATCAAAGCACGGCACAGCTGATATGCCGCGGGATGCCGTAACGAGACATGGGATCCGCGCACGCGTGCATCGCGCGGGCTGGTGAGTTCAAAGCCGAGGGGAACCAGCCAGGCATCGTAAAGCTGGATCAGGTACGACGTGAGTGCGATGCCCTTGGCACGCAAGGCGTCGATACCGGCCGCCGCAAGCAACGTCACCCCGGCCTCGACAGATGTGAGTCCGATGATGTTGGGCGTGCCGGTCGCGAACCGATCTATCGTCGGTATCGGCTCGTACGCCGGACCCATGGCAAACTGATCGCGCTGACCGAACCAACCCCAGATCGGCTGCCGCAACGTTGCCTGCAATTCCCTTCGCACATAGAGAAACGCAGGCGAACCTGGCCCACCGTCGAGGTACTTGTAGGTGCAGCCGACGGCAAGGTCGACGCCGTCGTCGTCGAGCGTTATCGGGACGGAGCCGACCGAGTGGCAGAGGTCCCACAGCACGAGCGCACCGGCGTCGTGTGCGGCACTCGTAACGCCTGCGACGTCGCTGATTGCCGCCGAGCGGTAGTCGACATGCGACAGGCACACCAGTGCAGTGTCAGCTCCAAGAGTCAGGTCGGACGCCGAACAGCCGGCGAGTGGATCGACGTCGACGTACTGCAGCTGCAAGCCGCGAGCCGACGCAAGACCTTCGAGCACGTACCTATCGGTTGGGAAGTTACCCGCCTCGGTGACGATCGTGCGGCGACCCGGCCGCGCGTCCAGCGCCGCGGCTGCCAGCTTGTAGAGATTGACCGTGGTGGAGTCGCACACAAGCACTTGGCCGGCTGCGGCACCCAGAAGCTGGTCGCCAATGAGATTTCCCACGACGGCGGGCAACTCGATCCAGGGCGGTCGGCCCGAGCGTGACGGCTCACCCCACGACCCGACCCCAGCCGCCCACTCGCGGGCGACGAGATCGCTGATCGCATCGAGCGCACCGACCGTCGGGCGACCCAAGGAGTTGCCGTCGAGGTAGATCAACTCATCGGCGTCTAGGCTCGGAAAAGGCAGGAACTGCCGGCGAAAATCGCGGAGCGAATCGCCGTCGTCGAGGGCATCGGCGTACGCGCGATCAGCAACGTCAACGTCCGGCATGAACTCGGCCTATTCGGCTGGCTGGTCGCCGCCGGACAGCACGTTCTCGTAGATGTCTTTGCACTCGGGACACACGGGGAATCGCTTGGGGTCGCGCGACGGGACCCACACCTTGCCGCACAAAGCCGTGATCGGCGTGCCCATCACCGACGCCTCGACGATCTTGTCCTTGGGCGCGTAATGGGCGAACCGCTCATGATCGCCGTCGCCGTTCGACAGCCGAGGCACCGGTCGAGCGTCGGTTTCCGGCATCGTCAAAGTGCCAAGGCCAGGTATCTCGGTCTGGGGCAACTGCTCGACGTCGCTCATACTGACAAGTCTAAACGAGCGCTCTTACCGGGTCAGTTGTTGGTGGGGTCTGCGGGCATCGTGTGGAGCAGCGCGAGCTCGCCGCCCTGGCGGCGCAGTACGCGTGACCACAGTGTCGCTGGGTTTGCGGTGAACGCGTCGTCGGGTTCCGCGGGCAGTACCAGCCAACCACCGAGGCGAAGCTCGCGTTCGAGCTGGCCAGGCCCCCATCCGGCGTAACCCGCAAAGACGCGCAGACCGTCGAGCGCATCGAGCAGATCGAAAGGTTCGTTTTCGAGATCGACGGCGCCGATCACGCCGGCGAGCGGGGTCCACCCTGGCAGTGTGTGCGCCGCGGCAGACCCGGGGCCGCCCGCGCCATGACGCCGGATCCGGCCAAGGCACACGACGGCGTCCGGTGTGACCGGGCCACCGACGTGCACGACTGCAGGCTCACTGAGGACGTCGGCCCATCCCGGCATCCCCGGAAGCGGAACTGCGTCACGGGTGGCAACGTCGCTGGGTCGGTTGAGCACCACCCCGAGAGCGCCCTCGTCGTCGTGGTCGAGGAGGAGGACGACGCTACGGGCAAAATTGGGGTCGTCGAGCGTTGGCGCGGCAACCAAGAGCGCACCAGCAAGCGAGGCGTCGACCATTGCTCCATCATGCCGACCGCATCCCCGTCGCGCATCTCGTGTCGCCGCAACCACGGCCACCAACTGACGCCGATACCAAGCGCGATGATGTGTCCCCACGACGTCATGTCGAGCCCGGTGGCAATCGGCCAACCCAGGTACCCCCAGCCGCCCGCCACGCCGATGGTGCGCACTGGCTTGGGCAGTAGCCCCGCGGCGGCGCCAAACATCGCCGC
>DASRZB010000258.1:0-4959 GCA_035653855.1 Acidothermaceae bacterium
CCCCGACAAGCAAGGCCGCATCACGATCCCGCCTGCGCTGCGCGAATACGCAGGCCTCAGCCGTGAGTGCGCGGTCATCGGCGCAAACACCAGGGTCGAGATCTGGGACGCGGCGGCCTGGGAGACCTACCTCGCTGCTCAGGAGCCGGTCTTCTCCGAACTCGGCGAGGAGGTGCTGCCGGGCGTCCTTTGACCAGATTGAGCGCCCCGCGCTGCGAGGCCTCCGGCCGCTCGCTCTCCTGGCACACCTTCCCCGGCGCCAGGCGAACGGGAACCTCCGGTGAGCGGCTGGGAACCCCGACGCACGAGGCGCTCCACTTCGCACCACCACCCCACACTCCCGAACCACCCGCGAAGCACCCCGAACGCCCCCGCGCCAGCAGTCACATCGAAGGGTCGAGAACAGCCAAATGGACGACGTCACGAGGTACCGGCACGTGCCGGTTCTTCTTGGTCGGGTTCTCGAGCTACTCGCGCCGGCGTTGACCGCACCGGGTGCGGTGGTGGTCGATGCGACGCTCGGTATGGGCGGCCACGCGGAAGCACTCCTGATGGCGCATCCGCAGGCCCGGTTGATCGGTATCGACCGCGACACCGACGCGCTCGCGCTGGCGACTGCGCGACTGGCCCCGTTCGAGACCCGGATCACGCTCGTGCATGCGGTCTACGACCAACTCCCGGTCGTGCTCGCCGAGCTCGGGCTGTCAACGGTCGACGGGATCTTGTTCGATCTCGGAGTCTCATCGCTTCAGCTCGACGAGACCGAGCGCGGGTTCTCCTACGCATATGACGCACCGCTGGACATGCGGATGGACCGCACCAACGGCAAGACCGCCGCGGACGTCGTCAATACTTACTCGGCGGCCGAGATCGCCCACGTGCTGCGCGTGTACGGCGAGGAGCGTTTCGCGTCGCGCATTGCCAACGCGATCGTGCACGAGCGGAGCCGGCAGCCGCTGGTGTCGGCGTCGCGCTTGGCGGAGCTGGTGCGTGACTCGATCCCCGCTGCGACTCGACGTACTGGCGGCCACCCGGCCAAGCGCACCTTCCAGGCCTTGCGCATCGAGGTCAACGCCGAGCTTGCGGCGCTCGAACGGGCCGTCCCGGCCGCGGTCGCTGCCGTCCGCGTCGGGGGCCGGGTCGTGGTGCTGTCGTACCAGTCGCTCGAAGACCGGCTGGTGAAGCAGGTATTCGCCGCTGGCGCCGCCAGCACATCGCCGTCCGAACTGCCTGTCGAACTACCGGACCACGCACCGATGCTGCGGCTCCTTACCCGTGGAGCCGACCAGGCGAGCCCCGCCGAAGTCGCCGCCAACCCGCGGGCCGCGTCCGTGCGGCTGCGCGCGATCGAGCGCATCAGGCAGGCCGCGTGAGCGCGCTCCCATTCATTGAGGCGACGGTGCCTGAAGTAACGGCAGCCGATGTCGCCATTGACGGCGTTCTCATCGCGCCCGCGACAACCGTGCCCGTGAGCACCTTGCCGCCGAGTGCGCCCGCCAGTAGGTCACCGGCGCTTCGGGTCGTGCGGCCGCGAACTGCCCGGCCGCGTGCCCCCTTCGTGCTGCTGGTATCGGCGCTGCTCGCGGCCGGCCTGGTCGGGGTGCTGATGATCAATACAAAACTCGCGCAGGGTTCATTCACGGTCGACCAGCTCCAGCGCCAGCAGTCGGCCAACGCCGATCAAGTGCAGGCGCTCAGTCAAGCCGTTGCCGACCAGGGTGCCCCGCAGGCACTGGCGGCACGGGCGGTTGCACTCGGCATGGTCGCGGCGCCGAATCCGGTCTTCAAGCGGACGTCGGACGGCGCGGTGCTGGGCGCAGCGACGAAGGCTTTGCGTCCGCCACCGCCACCCGCTCCGAAGCCGTCTCCGACGGCGCAGGCATCTGCTTCTGTTAGCCCCAGCCCGTCGACGTCGCCGTCAGTGTCGCCGTCCGCATCGGTGTCGCCGTCCGCCTCTAGCTCGCCGAACGCGTCACCATCGGCCAAGGCATCGCCGGACGCATCGCCATCGGCGAAGGCAAGTCCGTCGCCCGCTGGCAAGCCGAGCACGAGCCCCAGTGGCAAGCCGAGCACGAGTCCGACTGCCAAGGCGACGGCGAAGCCCGCACCGACTCCCGGACCAACTGCGAAGCCCACCACTAAGCCGACGACGAAGGCGACGCCGTGAACCGGATAGGACCTCCCGGTGACACGCACCAGCGCCCCGGTGCGCCTCGGGCCGCTGCATCCCGCACCGCTGCATCCCGCACGGCTGCACCCCGGGCCGCTGCACCCCGGCCTGCCACCCGTCCGCTCCCAGGGGGGTTGCGCGGCGAGCGCTCGCCGAGCGAGGTCCGGCAGCGGCGGCAGGCGGGCCGATCCGCCCACGCCGGGCAGCCACGTCAGCAGCCGCGCGGACCTCGGCAACCGGCCGGCCGACGGCCGCCCGCTCGCCGTCCGCCACGGCCTCCGCGCCGCACTATTGGCCGGCTCGGCTTCCCGGCCCGCCGATTGCACGGCGGCCTGCTGGTGATCGGGTTCGTCATGATCGTGTTCGTCGGTCGCCTGTTGCAGCTGCAGGGCGTCGACTCCACTGTCTACGCCGCAGATGCGAATGCTCAGTACTTGCACAAGGTGACGCTGCCGGCGCAACGCGGCTCGATTGTGGATCGCAACGGCGCGACGCTCGCCGACACGGTGAGCGCGAGCGACATCATCGGTGACCCGCTGATTGCCACCAACTCGACGACCACGAGTCCGTGGACGATGGCGGGGACGCTCTCGCCGATTCTTGGCGTCAATCGCTTCACCTTGGTGAGCGACCTCACCGGCAAGAGTCAGTTCGTCTACTTGGCTCATGCCGTCACACCGCAAGTTGCGAAGCAGGTGCTCGCCCTCGACCTGCCCGGTGTGACGACGGAGAACACGAGCAAGCGGGTGTATCCGGCTGGCAACGTGGCGGCGAACGTCGTCGGCTTCGTCGGTTCAGACGGCAAGGGCCTTGGCGGCCTCGAGTACCAGTACCAGAACCTGTTGGCTGGCAAGGCGGGGCAACTCAGTGTGCAGGTTGGTCACGGCGGTCAGGTCATACCGGACGGCGTCGGTGGCGGGCAGCCCGCTGTACCCGGTCAAGGTATCGAGCTCACGATTGACCGCGACATCCAGTGGAAAGCACAACAGGCGATTGCCGCGCAGGTGAAGGCAACGGGTGCGGACGGCGGGACCGTGATCGTCATGCAACCGCGCACTGGGCAGATTCTCGCGATGGCGACGACGCCGACTTTCGACCCGGCCGACCCCGGCGCGGCGCCCGCGGAAGACCGCGGAAACTCAGCTCTGTCTGATGTTTTCGAGCCAGGTAGCACGAACAAGATCATCACGATGTCGGCCGCGATTGACTCCGGCGTCCTCACGCCGATGTCGCCGATCGATGTCCCACCGACCCTTGTCCGTGCGGGCAAGGTCTTCCATGACGCGGAACCGCACGGGCTTTTGCACTTGACGCTGGCTGGTGTCCTTGCAGAGTCGAGCAACATCGGCACGATCCTCACGTCGGAAAAAGTCGGCGTCGATCGGCTGTATGCGTACCTGCAGGCATTCGGACTCGGCCAGCCCTCAGGTCTCAACTTCCCCGGCGAGAGCCCAGGCATCCTCGACCCGTTGCGCAATTGGTCCCCGACTCAGCAGTACACCGTTCCGTTCGGTCAAGGGCTCGCGGTGAATGCGCTGCAGGTCGCCACCGTTTACTCGACGGTTGCGAACGGCGGAGTGCGCATCGAGCCCAGCCTCGTGAAGGGATTCTTGCAGCCTGACGGTTCGGTCAAGCCGGCGAATGCACCGACCCAGACTCGAGTCGTGAGCCAATCGACGGCGACGCAGGTCGAGAGCATGCTGGAGGCTGTTACCACTGATCAGGGCACCGCACCGGAGGCTCGGATCCCGGGCTACCGGGTCGCAGGAAAGACCGGAACCGCGCAGCGAGTCGACCCCACCTGTGGGTGCTACCGCGGCTACACGGCGTCCTTCGTTGGGTTCGCCCCGGCCGACAACCCGCAGCTCGTCGTCCTTGTGGTGCTCGACAATCCCGTCAAGGGCTACTACGGGGGAGCCGTCGCGGCGCCGGTCTTCAAGGACGTCATGTCGTTCGCGCTCGAGTCGGAGAAGATTCCGCCGACGGGAACGACGCCGCCGGTCGTCAAGCTCAGCCTTCCCTGACGGGTAGGGTGGAGCGCCGTGCCCGGCCAAGAGCAGCGTTCAACCTCCTTACGCCCGGCAGCGACGCCCGCGCGGCGGCTGGTCGATCTCGCTGATCGCCTTGGCGCCGTCCCGGTTGCCGGGGTCGGCCCTTTTGATGCGGCGGTCACCGGGGTCACCCACGACTCGGCAGCGGTGTTACCCGGCGACCTGTATGCGGCACTGCCGGGCACTCATACGCACGGCGCGCGATTTGCCGATCGGGCCGTCGCAGCGGGGGCGATCGGCGTCCTGACTGATGAGGCAGGGCAGTCAATCGTCGATGCCGCAGGCATCCTTCGCGCGCCTCTCCTCGTGGTTGGCGATCCGCGGGCACAGCTCGGCGACCTCGCGTCGTGGATTTACGGCGAACCCTCCAAGCAACTGCGGGTGCTCGGTGTGACTGGCACGAACGGCAAGACGACGACGTCGTACCTGCTCGATGCTGGACTGCGTGCAGCAGGAGAAAAGACCGGCTTGGTCGGGACCATCGAGACCAGGATCGGGGAGTGGGTTGCCCCAAGTGCGCGCACGACGCCGGAAGCCCCGGATCTGCAAGCCCTACTTGCCGTGATGGCGGAGCGCGGGGTCGGTTCGGTCTCGATGGAGGTCTCCAGTCACGCGCTCGCGTTGCACCGGGTTGACGGAACGGCATTTGAGGTGGTGGCGTTCAGCAACCTGTCTCAGGACCATCTGGATTTTCACGCCGATCTCGACGACTACTTCAACGCGAAGGCCCGATTGTTC
>DASRZB010000259.1:0-2536 GCA_035653855.1 Acidothermaceae bacterium
CCCCGTTGGCGAGCCCAACGACAACGGCGCCGGCGGCGGTCTCGAAAGACGTCGTGCCTGGGGTGGTCATCGGGCTGGCCGTCGCGTATCTGACCATGCCGTTCGCGCAGGCCACTGGCGGTCGCGATTCGTGGGCGTTGACGAGGGCCGCGGCCGTCGTCGTTGTGGCCCTGATAGCGGCCAAGCCGTGGCAGCGGCTTCGCGTCGGCACCCTCGCGCTGGCCGTCGCGGTCGCCATCGCCGCTCTGACCGTCTGCTTCGTGACGCCACCCGGCTGGTTCGGCGGCACCCGGGCGTCCTCGTACGGTGTGGCAGCCGGGGCCTTCGTTGCCGTCGCCTCCTACGCACGAAGCGTTCGGCGTGCCTACCTGATCGGCGCAATCGTGGCGACCGCCGGCGCGGTTCAGTTCTGCTGGTCGTTTGTGGCTTGGTGGGGCGGTCGAGACCAGAGCATTCCCATGGTCGGCACGTTCTACTGGCACAACCAGTACGCGGCATTCCTCCTCGCCCCTGCACTCGTCGCCTTAACCCTGTTGGTCAACCATCGGCCGCCTTGGCGCCTTGTCGGGTGGGTCGTCGCACCGCTGGCCGCGGCCGGCGTCGTGTACTCCTCGAGCAGGGGTGGTCTCGGGATCCTGATAGGTGGCTGGCTGCTCATCGGGGTGCTCGCTTGCCGGGTCAAGCCGAATCGGGGCGCGCTCGTCAGATGGTTGGCGGCGTCGGTACTCGCGGCGGGCGTCACGCTGGCGATCTCGGGTCCGCCGTTCTTTTCAGCTAGCGCGTCACCGTTCGCGGGCACGCAGGCTCGCTCGAGCGCTGGCGGCACGGCCGACGCGAGCACCTCCTACCGGCTGCAGATGTGGCACGAGGCTGTCATCGTGTTCGATCACCACCCCGCAGTCGGCGTCGGATACGGGGCGTTGGAATCAACCGTTGCGAAGCTCACTCCTGCGACGTGGCCGCGATCGCCTCTTGCTCACAACGACTACTTGCAGGCCCTTGCCGAGGGCGGCTTGTTGCTCGGCGTGCCGTTCCTCGCGGCGTGCGTCGCGATCGGTGTGGGCCTGCTACGCGGCCTCCGCAGCCGTGCACGACGCCGCGTGCTCGACGTCCGCACTGGTCTGATCGTTGGCGCGGGTGCGCTCATGGCGCACGCCGCCATCGATTTCGACTGGACTTACCCGGCGCTCTTTACCCTGGCGGCAATTGTGAGTGCCGCGGCGATCGCGCCTGCGCTGCGACGTCCGGACGATCGAACGTCGGGAACGCTCGGCGCTGACGTCGAGAGTCCGACGCGAGTGCGGGTTCGAGTGGCGCTCGTCGCAGTTCTCGCTGTCGCAATTTGTGTGGGTGCCGTCGCAGGTCACCGCGGCGGCTTGCAGCTCGGCGTCGGTACCGCGTCGACATCTGGTGGAGCTATCGCAACGACTGGGGCGGGGATCGGATGAAGCAGCTCGGTGACATCCTGCTCGAGAACGGTCTCGTTAGCGGACCGCAGCTGGCGACGGCGTTCGAGGAGCACCAGCGAAGCGGCCGCAGTCTGGGCCGGGTGCTAGTGGAACAAGGAGTGCTCTCCGAGGGCCAGCTCGTTGCGGCGCTTGCAACCCAGATCGGCCTTCGCTTCGTCGACCTGAGCGACTTCGCCGTCGACGGCTCGGCAGTGTCGCGGGTACCGGAACCAGTCTGCCGGCGGTACACGGCGCTGCCGATCGGCTATGACGACGGGAAGCTTCTCGTCGCGATGGCCGACCCTGCCAACGTATTTGCGATCGATGACATCCGCTCAATCACCGGTCTCGATGTCAAGCCGGCGGTCGCGACACGGGCCGACGTGATCAGTGCCATCAACCGGTTCCACCGAGCCGACGGCGAACTCGACGACCTGACGATGTCCTTGGCCGTCGACGACGACGTCGACGAGCTCAGCAACGTCAAGGATCTGGTCGAGGACGCGCCGATCGTCAAGTTCGTCAATCTCCTGATCTCGCAAGCCGTGCAGGACCGTGCGTCAGACATCCACATCGAGCCAACAGAACGCGACCTGCGAGTGCGGTACCGCATCGACGGCGTGCTGCACGAGGTGATGAAGTCGCCGAAGAGCATCCAGGCTGGCGTCATCAGCCGACTGAAAATCATGGCGGAGATGAACATCGCCGAGCGCCGTATCCCTCAGGACGGCCGGCTGTCAGTCAACGTCACGGGCAAGAAGATCGACCTTCGCGTGGCGTCGCTGCCGACCGTGTGGGGCGAGAAGATCGTCATGCGAATCCTGGACAACTCGACGGCACTGCTGAAGTTGACCGACCTCGGCTTCGCGGACGGCAATTATGAGCGGTGGTCACAGAGCTTTACCAAGCCGTACGGAATGATGCTCGTCACCGGCCCCACAGGCTCGGGAAAGTCGACGACCCTCTACGCCACGCTCAACATCGTCTCGACGCCCGACAAGAACGTCATCACAGTCGAGGACCCGGTCGAGTACCGAATCCCTGGCATCAACCAGGTTCAGACCAACGCGAAGGCCGGCCTGACCTTC
>DASRZB010000260.1:0-2975 GCA_035653855.1 Acidothermaceae bacterium
CTCTCCAGTGCTCGTTACCGAGGGTCAGGAGGTGCGCGTACTGGCTGAAACGGCGCACAGCCTAAGTGGCAAGCAGGGGGTTGTCCAACAGGACCGCGCTAGCGGTCGACGGCGTGCTCCAACTGTGCCTTTGTCATGGACGACCGGCCCTTGACGTTCATCCGCCGTGCCTCGCTGTACAACTGGGCCTTGGTCCGGCCGCTCGGACCGTTGTGAGAACGCAAGCCACCACGCCGTCCAGAGGATATGTCGTCAGCAGACGTCCGACTCGCCGTACCTCAACCAGACCGCCGATGACCATGACGACTGCGCTGATCATGCGGGTGGAACCTCGACCAGGTAAGACGATCGATCCGAGCCGGAATCAGGCTGCGGATGCTGTCGGATGATCGCGTCGCGGGCGACTGCGTCGTAGCCATCTGTCCCACTCCCTCCTGAGCTGTTGGCGACGGATTACCCGCTTCCCGCCGTTTCTCACCTTCGACCTTCCGGTCATCTAGAACTGCGAAGAACAGGGTTTGGACGGCGAAGGGCTCGGGTATTCGCGGACCTGTCCGGCGATACGTAGGAAGGCAGGTGCGGAGGATGTCGAAGGACCTAAGCAGCACCAAGGAACGTAAGAAGCTCAGCACCAAGTCGTTCGCGCTTCCGGGCAAGCGCAAGTATCCGATCCCTGACAAGGCACACGCGCGAAACGCGCTCGCACGAGTAGCACAGAACGGCACGCCCGCCGAGAAGAAGACGGTGCGGGCGGCCGTGACGAAGAGGTTCCCGTCTCTGCGCAAAGACAAGAAGTCATAGCCGCAAGCAGGTCCAGCCGGCAGGAGACCCAGGAGTTTCCGACGATCCAATCTGAACGGTCGGCGAATGCACGCAAGGAACTTGGTGACAAGCGTTTGTTGCGAAGGGTGGGAGGCGTCGGCGGTTGGGCGGCGACGCCTTCCACTAGTTCTTACAGCGTCTGCTGCAAGGACATGTGCAGGCGGACGGCACTGCCCGTGGGGTACGAACGGATCTGGATCAGATCGCACAGCTGGGTGGCGAGCCACACACCGTGCCCGCCCTCCTGATCTAACTTAGGGCGAACGCGGCCGAGAAGCGGCTCGTCGATAACACCCGAGTCGGCAACCTCTGAGATCAACGATCCGTGGTCGGCCCACATCCGAAGGACACCTGCGCCGCCGCCGTGTCTGATGCTGTTCGTCGCAATCTCGTTCACTGCGAGCACAAGGTCGGTCATGCGTTCCGCAGCCAGCCCGTAACCAGCTGCCACACCGCGCGCAAATTCGCGCACCGCCTGGATCTGCATACCGGTGAACACCAACACGTGGGGAACGTCTGCGGGCTCTGACAGCGGATCCTCGAAACGTCGTCCCGACAGTCGAGATGTTCCAAACGTCGGGCTCGAACGCGCGGCGTCAGCCTCGACGATGATCGGGTGCGTGTTGCGCGCCTCAGCTAGCACTGCGGCGTCAAGCGTCGCCGTGTCGTACGGACACAGCAGCCGAAATTCTTCTGTCGTATCGAACGCGATGTTCAGCAGGGCCTCGTGCCGCTGGTATTCGACGAGTTCGGCACGCGTCCGCGAAGCCCATATGGGCTCGCCGACTCCGCGGATCGATGCGCCAGGCCGGCGATGCTCTGCGAAGTCTTTCCAGGCCGGGATGATGCGCGCTGGGTTGGCACCTACCTGAGCCATGTCGTCGAAGACGATGCGGTCGGCAGTAGGCCCGAGTTCGCGGCGAAGGACGTCGATCTTCTGCTCATCGAGAACGACATAGATGTCCTCGTCATTGCCTAGACCTTCGCGCAGGAATGGCAGCACGCCGTCGAGGAAGGACTCGGTGCCGGCGTAGAGCAGGGCCTCGTGGCGAAATCGTGCTGGAGCGCCGGGCTCGCCAGTCATCTGCGCCACAGCAGTCACGACGGATAACCCTACCGACCCCCGCACTCATTCGGTGGCCACTTGTGGGTATTCGCTGCGCGTTCCGTCGAATTTTTGGATGCCAGCTACGAATTTGGGCGTCAACTTTGCTCGGTCGCATTCGGCCGCCCCTCAACGAGAGCCGCGGGTTAGGCCATTCGGGTCTCTAGTTCGACTTTGGCAGCGCGATTGTCGTTGCGGCGCAACCATGAAGTTCGAGCTTTGGCTATAACGGGGGCTGGGGGAAGCGTGCGGATCCTGCGTCGCATCGTCCTGCTCATCTTCGCGGTCACCATCAGCCTGTTCGGCGATTCCGCAGCTTACGCAGCGGGCGGTGGATATGGTCCGGGAATCGCAGGCCCGGGAGCCGCGCCTGGTGGTTTCAGCAGCATCGTGACGACGCACTCCTTCGGCCCAACCGGTGGCACAGTGAGCGCCAACGTGCCAGGCGGCGAGGCGGAGCTGACCGTTCCGGACGGTGTATTCAGCCAGCCGATTCAGGCCATCATCACCGCACCTGACCTGAGTGGCATCAACGCCGTACTCCCCCAGCTCGGGTTCGGCGGCTACACAGCAATCGGCGGCGTGGGCATCATCATCGACGACGCCAACGGCACGCCGATCAGCGGCTTGTTTGTCCACCCGCTCAGCCTGACTATTACCGGCTCTGGGATCGGCGCGGGTGACCTGCTCGTCGAGTTCACCAGCCTGTCGACGGCGGCGACTCTGCAGGACGCCGTCTTCACGGACGGAAGCGTCACCGTGAGTCTCTCCGCGGACCCTGACTTCGCCGTCCTCGCGCCGAACGGTACGAGCGCGCCGGCAATCGCGAACGCCAGCCCCTCGTCGTCCAGTAGTACCCCGCCAACTGCGGTCCTAGGCGAGCAGTTCACGAAGAGCCCCGGCGGCTCCATCATCGGCAAGACTTTGCTCGCGGTCCTGGTGGTGCTCGTCGTTGCGATCGGAGCAATGATGCTGACGCTGCGCCGCCGGCGTCCGGATTCCTTTGTCCCCAGACATTCTTCGTCCGGTACGCAAGCCAAGCAGCGAC
>DASRZB010000261.1:0-6604 GCA_035653855.1 Acidothermaceae bacterium
CGACGAAGACCTGTTCTTCCTCGGCACGCGCGACGTTCTGCCTGCACGCGTCGACGCTGTGCAGTTCACCGGTGAGCCAGTCGACGCCGAGCGGGTGACGCATGCGTTGCAGGCGGCGTCGCTTGCGGCGCACCCGTCCGGCTGGCGCGGGTTGCGGTTCACGGTGCTGCCGGCACGCGACTTCGCGTCAATGCCTGCTTTCGCGGACGCCGATGTGCTGGCGTCCGCTGCCATCGTGATCGTTCCCCACCTCGACGACGAAGCCACTGCGCGCGATCTGCTCGCGGCGGGTGCGGCCGTCGAGAACGTGTTGGTGGCACTGGCCATCGAGCAGCTCGGATCGTCCTGGATCTGGCCGTCATCTGCCGGATCGGATGGCTTACCCGACCACCCGCTAGGAATCATCGCCGTCGGCAAACCCGTAGTCGACTGACGCCTTGCGGCGCGAGACAGCTGGGTTGCGCGCCTTAGTGCTTGAGTTCGGCGAGCGCGCCGGCGAGCGCGTCGACCGCGACGTCGACCTCGGCGGCCGTGATGACGAGTGGCGGCGCGAGGCGGATCGTCGAGCCGTGAGTGTCCTTGGCTAGCACTCCCCTGCGCAGCAACTCTTCGCACACCTGGCGGCCGGTGGCGATCGCCGGGTCGATGTCGACGCCGGCCCACAAACCGCGCGACCGGAAACGGAGCACGCCGTTGCCGACCAGACCGGTCAGCCTGTCGGTCAGCTGCGCGCCGCGCTCAACAGCTCGCTGCTGGTACTCACCGGTGTTCAACAAGCCGATGACGGCCCGGCCGACTGCACACGCGAGCGGGTTGCCGCCGAACGTGCTGCCGTGCTCGCCGGGATGCAGCGCACCCATGACGTCCCAGGTCGACACGACGGCCGAGACCGGCATGATGCCGCCGCCCAAGGCCTTGCCGAGAATGTAGACGTCGGGTCGAACGTCTTCGTGATCGCACGCGAATGTGCGGCCGGCGCGCCCAAGGCCTGACTGGATTTCATCAGCCATGAACAGGACCCTGCGACCGGTGCAGATCTCGCGAACCGCACGCAGATACCCAGCAGGCGGGATGATGACGCCGGCTTCGCCCTGGATCGGTTCGATGAGCACCGCGACGGTGTTGGCGTCGATCGCAGACGCGAGTTCATCGGCGTCCCCGAAGGCGACCTCGCGGAAGCCTGGCGTGAACGGGCCGAAGTTGCGCTTCGCGTCGCGGTCGCTGGAAAAGCTCACGATGCTGATCGTGCGGCCGTGGAAGTTGTTACGCGCTACGACGATGTTGGCGCGGTCCGGCTCCACGCCCTTGACCTCGTAGCCCCACTTGCGGGCCAGCTTCAGCGCACTTTCGACCCCTTCGGCGCCGCTGTTCATCGGCAGCACTGCCTCCATGCCGCACAGCTCCGCCAGCTCGCTACAAAACGACCCGAGCAGGTCGTGGTGGAAGGCACGGCTGGTCAACGTCAACCGTTCGAGTTGGTCGCGCGCGGCGGCCACGATGACCGGGTGGCCGTGCCCGAAGTTCAACGCGGAGTACCCCGCGAGGCAGTCGAGGTAACGGCGACCGTCGACATCGGTCACCCACACGCCGCTTCCTTCGCGCAACACGACCGGCAGCGGGTGGTAAGTGTGCGCCGCATGCGCCTCGTCGTGCTCGATGTACTGCGCGGCTGCCGGCGTCAGGCCGCTGGTCACGGTGATGTCGGTGCCGACGAGAACGTCGTTGCGCGGGGTCATGGCCGCAACTCCAACGTGCAGCATTTCGGGCCGCCGCCGGCTTTGCGCAACTCGCTGAGTTGCACCGGCACCGGCTGGTAGCCGCGAGCACTCAAAACCACCGCGAGGTCGACTGCCTCCGCCGGAAGCACGACGTGGTAACCGTCGCTCACTGCGTTAAGCCCGAGCACCGCGGCGTCGGCCGCAGTGGCGATGATCGCGTCGGGGTAGAACTCGCGAAGCACCGCTTGGCTACGAGCGCTGAAAGCGCCTGGGAAATAAGCAATATCTCCAGGCCCGAGCACGCACAAGGCGGTGTCGAGGTGGTAGTAGCGCGGATCGACGAGTTCGAGCGTGAGGACTGACAGACCCAGAACCTCGCCTGCTTCGGCGTGCGCCTCCGGAACAGTTCGAAAGCCCGTGCCAGCGAGCAAGCGGCCACCCGCCACGAGCAAGTCGCCCTCGCCCTCGTTGATGAACCGCGCATCGTGGGCGTCGAACCCGGCACCGCGAAACCAGTTCAGGTAAGCGGGACCTTCGCCCGCGCGCTCCGCGTGCAGAAACTTCGCGCCATACACCCGATTGTTGGCGACGGTCGCGCCATTCGCCGCGAACACCATGTCGGGCAAGCCATCGACGGGGTCGATCTGGGAGACGTCGTGACCGAGCCTGCGATAGGTATCGAGCAGACCGCGCCACTGCTGGGCGGCGAGCTCCGTGTCGACCGGCACCGATGGATCCATCCACGGGTTGATCGCGTACTCCACCGCGAAGTACCGCGGCTCGCACATGAGGTAGCGGCGATGCGTCGCCGTCCGCTCATGCGTGGCGGTCAGGGTGTCGGGCGAGGTGGGTCTGACTGAGTCGCTCACAGTTGCCGTCATGCTCTAACCATGGGTGACCGCACGCTTTCGAACAAGCCTGTTCCCTTGCGTTATAGCGACAGAGTCAGCCGTGAAACCGCTGTCAGACGGCGATTCGTTGCGCTGCGGGCAGAACCTGCTCACGGTGAGCTTCGCAGCCCGCAGCGCACCTGACTGGGTCGCCCGAGGTAGCACCCGGGGCGGCGGCGGTTGCCGGTGACCCACTTCGCATCCCGGGTGGTCGTTCCTTTGCCCGAAATGCGCCGCGCGTCCGGATTCGCGCAGCCATCAGGGATGCGAAGTCGAGGTTCGAAGGGCCAGGGGCCGGGCCGCGTCTTAGCTGGGGTCGGTCGCTGCCTCGCGGCGCAACAGCCGAGACAGCACCAGCACGCTCTTGGTGCGGACGACGAAACTCTCCGCCCCGATCCGCTCCAGCACATCCTCGAAATGCCGCATGTCGGCCGCGACCACGTGGATGAGAGCATCAGCCTCGCCCGAGACCGTGCAGGCGTCGACCACCTCCGGGTGGCGCGACACGGCCTCCGCGATGGCGGCCGGCGACGTCCGGCCCTGGCAGTACAACTCGACGTACGCCTCCGTCGTCCAGCCGAGCGCTGACGGGTCGACGATCGCGGCGAATCCGGTGATGACGCCGTTGGCCCGCAGCCTGTCGACGCGACGCTTCACGGCTGGCGCGCTGAGCCCGACCTGCGTACCGACGTCGGCGAAGCTCGCCCGCGCATGGTCACGCAGCACCGCGAGAATCTGCTGATCGATCTCGTCGAGGGCCATCAAAGCGACCTGTTGTCACGAAGCGACATGCGCGGACCGTAGCGCGGAGCAGCAACGCCAGTTGCCTCAACCAACCGGACGACGCGTTGCCGGTGGGGTCGGTAAGGCTCGAGTATGGCGAGCATTCCGGCGTCGTCGGTGCGCGGGCGGCCGGTGAACAGATACCCCACGGCGTTGGGCAGGTGGTAGTCGCCGACCGACACGACGTCGCCGGCGCCGTGACTGCGCTGCACCACCTCGGCGGCAGTCCAGACGCCGACGCCGCGAACCGTCATGAGCCGCTGCATCGCCTCTTCGGCAGCGAGGACGCCGACCTCCTCGAGCCGGGGCGCCACGGACGCCGCACTGAGCAGCGTGCGCCGCCGTGCGCCGTCCAGGCCGATGCGGTGCCACTCCCAGTCGGTGATCGAACGGATCGCCGCAGGCAAGGGCATCACCGCCATGCCTTCGGGGGCGGGGCCGGGCGCCGGATCACCAAACTGGCGCACCAATCCAGTCCAGGTGCGACGCGCTTCGATACCGGTGACCAGCTGTTCGAGGATCGCCGGCACCAGCGCCTCGAACACCCGACCGCTCGAACTCAGTCGCATGCCGGGCAGCCGCCGACGGGCATCGCGCACCCTGCCGGGCGGTAGGTCGAGGCCGGTCCAGTCGTCGTCCGCACCAAGCAATGACGGGACGGCGGCGAGGGCCCAATCGGCGCCGCTTCCCCAGGCCTGCGTGGAAATCTCTCCAGCCGTTGGGTCGGCGGCGAGCCGAACCGTGGCGGCACCATTCGGCGTCCGCCATGTTCGCCAGTGCGCACCGTCTGACCCGACGCGATGGCACGGGTCGTGGCGTCCCCGCCGGTGCGGACCCAACGTCGCGTCGAGGTCGAGCGGACCGATCGGGCGGTAGCGACGCTCGAGCGGCAGGACCCCTGCGGTGAGCGTCATAACTCGTCGCTCGAGAAGCGCACCGACCCGGGGGCGAGAACCACGCCAGGCCACACCCGCACGCCGGTGAGCAGTTCGTTGCCGGAGCCGATGTGGGCGCCGTCGCCGATCACCACACCATCGAGCACGGCGCCCGCACCGATGTGCGCGCCGCGCCCGATCACGCTCGCCCGCACCCGCGCACCCTCCGAAATCACCGCGTCGTCGAAAACCACACTGCCGTCGACGATGGCGTTGTCGCCGACCAAAACCCCCGCGCCGATGCAGCTTCCACCGATCACGTTCGCCGATGCCGCCACCCGTGCGTGGGCGAGAATCAGCGCCTCGCCGATCGGTCCGGGCAATGCCGGCGATGGCGCGATGCCGCGCACCAGATCGCACGACCCTTGCACGAATGCGGCCGGCGTTCCGAGGTCGAGCCAGTAGCCCGCGTCGACGTATCCCATGACCGTCGCACCACCCGACAGCAGCTGCGGGAACGTCTCGCGCTCGACAGAAACCACTTGCCCGTAAGGGATTGTGTCGATGACATCACGTCGGAAGACGTAGCAGCCGGCGTTGATGAGATTCGTCACCGGCTCGGGCATCTTCTCCAAGAACGCGGTCACCCGGCTGTGCGAATCGACCGGCACACAGCCGAAGGCGCGCGCATCGTCGACCTCGGTGAGGTACAGCGTGACCGCCGCATCATGCTGTGCATGCAGGGCAAGCTGCGCGCCGATGTCGTGACCAGAGAGTACGTCGCCGTTGAACACGAGCACCGGCGAATCGGCGTCCCCGCGCAGGCGCGCGCTGACGTTGCGGATCCCGCCGCCGGTGCCCATCGGCTGGGTCTCGGTCACGTATTCCAGATCAAGACCAAGCACCGAACCGTCGCCAAAATGCTGTTCGAACGTCTCTGCGCGGTAGGACGTCGCGAGGACCACGTGGTCGACTCCGGCGGCGCGAGCTTGAGCGAGCTGGTGGGTCAAGAAGGGGACGCCGGCCGTCGGCAGCATCGGCTTCGGCGCGGTCAGTGTCAGTGGGCGCAGCCGGGTACCCCGCCCGCCGACCAGCACAATCGCGTCGATGATTCAACCCCTGTCTCGCCCTCTGCAGAGCTTAGGCGAGCCTCAGATCGACATCGGCGAGGCGGAACCGGCGAGCCGCTCGTCAGGTTCCCAGCTTCGCGGGCTAGCCTTCGGGTCGGACGACGGGGGCGCGCCCTTCTGGAATCGAGCCCATGCAGCGTTCCAAGCCCCCACTCGCCGTCTGGACTGCGATGGCGCTGCACCTCGGCGTGATGGTCATCTTCACCCTCCTCTACCCCGCCTATTGGGGGTTCGACGAGACCGGCCACGTCTCCCGGGTGCTCGATTCCCAACACGGCGACCTCTACCCAACGCCCGGCGTGGCTGCCTACGTCGTCGGGGTCAACGACACGTACCAGATGTTCAACGTCAAGGACCAGCCGCCGTTCATCACCTACGTGCCGCTTCCGCGGGCCGACCGGCCCACATTCGATAGCCTCGGCGGTGGCACCTTGGAGCCCGAGCCCGCCTCGGTCCCAAACCAGCTCGCCCAACACCCGCCGGGCTACTACGCCCTGGCGGCCGGGGTGCTCGACGCGATACCGGGCTCCGCGAACCTCGCGTGGGATCAAACGGTCGGTCTCCTACGCCTGCTCAACATCCTCTTCCTGTTGCCGCTGCCGTACCTGTGCTGGGCGATCGCGAAGCGCTATACGCGTGGCGGCGTCGCGGTCGCGGCCGCGTTCGCCCCGATCCTGCTGCCGGCCCTTGAGCGCCTTGGCGGTTCGGTCAACAACGACGACCTGTTGATCCTGCTGACTAGCGTCTTCCTGTTGCAGGTGACGAAGGCGATGGCCGGCGACATGCGCATCCGCGTCGCAGTGATGATGGGCGTCACCTTGATCCTGGCTCTGCTCACCAAGGGCTTCGCGCTCGTCTTGCCGCCGGTCGCCGTGTTGGCCTATCTCGTCGGGTGGCGGCGCAACCGCTTGCCGTTCCCGCACTGGCCGGTGCGCATCGTCGTGCTGTCCGGCGCGATCGGTGGCTTGTGGTGGCTTCGCAACCTCAACGTCTACGGCAGCGTTCAGCCGGCCGGACTCACCCCTGCGCAGGCGAACACGGTGTGGCCTCCACTTCCGGCCGGCTCGAAGGTGCACGTCGCGACCTATGCGCATCACGTGCTCGATCGCATGACCACCGACGTCTGGGGCGCGTTGGGCCTGACCGTGCCACCGAGCCTGCCCGGCTGGATCACGTTCGTCGCCAGCGCGCTCGCCGCCGCTTTGCTG
>DASRZB010000262.1:0-4895 GCA_035653855.1 Acidothermaceae bacterium
GACTGAGACGGGTCGTTCATGCCAACGAGGCCGCGGTAGGTCGGGGACAGCAGATCCTGATAGGTGGCCGGCACGTTCTTCGCTTTCGCCGCGTTGTAGATGACCGCGGCCATCACGGTTGTGCTCACCGGAACATAAGAATGGTCGGCCGGCACCAACGACTGCCCGACGGTGTTCAACGGCACCGGTGGTGCATAGCTCAGTAGCTGACCCTGCTTGTCCAACGCAGCGAACGCGGTATCACCGTCCACCCACAACAGACCCCACTGCGGGTTGTTCTTCTCCGCCGCCACCTTCGTCAGCAACGGGCCCGTGCTGTCATCGTCAAGCTTCACCGGAATACCCGTCGCGGCCGTGAACGCCTTCGTCACCACCGAGTCATAACCCTGCGCCGAATAGACGACGAGCGGCACAAATGCTGCGCTCGCTGCAGCGGACGCCGCGGGTGCGGCGGTGGCGGCATCTGCTGAAACGGCAACGGAGGATACCGCGGTCGGTGCCGGCGACTGGGGCGGAGTCGACACTGAGGCCGAGGTCGAAGTCGATGAACGAGCCGAGGCAGCAGCCGTCTTCGTGCTGCTGCACCCGGCCAAAGCAGCCGCGACCGTAACCGCGACCACCATGCCCGCGACCGGCGGGGAATTGCGCACTCTCATCTGATTCCTTCCAATCGCCCATGACAGCCGCAACGTAACGGCCGTTAGCAACAGTTGCTTACACCGGTAACGTCAACGCGACCATGAGGTGGCTAGCAGGTGAACGGTGCTCGACCTCTCGGTGCTCTGCCGCCGCCGCGACGAGGAGCCCGCCGATCTTTGCGCTGTGGACGCAGGCAGGGAAGGACTTACCCGGTGTCCTGGAGCAAGCCGACACGATGAAGATCGTGTCCGGGATCCTTGCCGAGGCGCTAGGGATGAGCGGCTTCCTGGGACGCTACGCGCAAGCCTTGTCGAGCGCTGGCGAGCGCCTCCCGTATGTCGGGCTGAGGCGAGCAGACGCGAATTGTGCCGGGCGCTCATCGAAGCTCAGCACCGACCACCGACGGTCCCATTGCCTTGCCCGGAGAAGCACCGCGTTCTATTGGATCTGCGATCAGCATGAATGGGGCCTATACGGTGCCGCCGAAGTAAATTTCGAGGATGTTCCGTCAGTTGATCTACGGCGCGTATGCGCGAATGATCTACGGCGCGTATGCGCGAATGATCTACGGCGCGTATGCGCGAATGATCTACGGCGCGTATGCGCGAAGTCTCCGGTCCCAGGTGCGCGGCGGGTGTGTGCCTGAGCATGTGGGCCCCATCATGGACGGCAACCGCCGCTGGGCACGTCAGATGGGAATGTCGAACCCGAGCCTGGGTCATCGGTATGGCGCAGAACACGTCGAAGATGCGCTGTTGTGGTGCGAGCGGGTCGGTGTCAACTACGTCACGCTGTTTATCTGTTCGGCAGAAAACCTGCTGCGCCGCGACGACGCCGAGGTCGCGTATCTGATGGATGTGGTCGAACAGGTCGTGACCCGCCAACTCGCTCAGCCCGGCGCGAGATGGCAGGTGCATGTGGCTGGGATGCTCGACGTGCCACCCGACAGCACGGCCAGGGCACTCAAAGCCGCCGTCGAGTCGACCCGCGACTGCGCCACCGGATCGCACGTCACGCTCGCCGTCGGCTACGGCAGTCGCCAAGAGGTCGTCGACGCGACCCGTTCGCTGCTGCTATCCCATGCGTCGCAGGGCGGATCGATGGCCGAGCTCGCTGGCTGTCGAACTTTCTGCTCTGGCAGGCCGCGCAGTCTGAGCTGTACTTCTGCGAGGCGTACTGGCCTGCGTTCAGAGAGATTGACTTGCTGCGCGCCCTCAGAGGGTTCGGTAAGCGACACCGCAGGAACAGTGCCTAACCGGTGTGTGGGGGCGACGGTCTAGGGAAGACCACCGTTCGGGTCTAACGCGGCTCGGGGCTCAATGGGCCTTCGTGATTTCGTCGAGCTTGGCGAGGATCGCGTCCTCGATGGGCGTCGATGCTGACCCCGGAGGACGTCAGCACTCCGTCGCCGTCTTCGTGTTCCAGCAACGCAAGCAGAATGTGCTCGGTGCCGACGTGGTTGTGACCGAGTGAACAACGCGGAAACATGACCACAACACTGCCTTGGCTCGGGCGTCGTACGGGATCAGTTCGGGCGGCGCCTCCAAAGGCGGTGCAAGAGCCTTGGACGCGGTTTTGCGCACGTCGGCGGGTCTCACGCCTAGCGAGGCGACGACATTGACGGCTAGACAAACGTTGACGGCTAGACAATTGGGCTCGGTTAGCACACCGAGAACGAGGTGTGCAGGTGCGGCTTCGTTGGTGCGGGCTTTGCGGGCTGCCTCGTGTGCGGCCATTACGACTTTCTGCGCCCTCGTGGTGAATCTGCTGAAATCGACCTCGTCGCCATCCTTGAGGACGAATCGCTTCTGCGCGGCCTGCTTGGTGACACCCTGCTTCGTCCGGTATCCGGCCACGACGCGCCGGACCCTCTTGCAGCTGGTCGACGGCGGCGGGCGAACCTCGTTGATCAACCTGGCCAAGACCCGCCCCGCCATCTAAAGGACATGGTCGAGTACTGGAACCACTTGGAGCCACGGCCATTGTGATAGGCGCCATTGGCCGAACGGGTGATCCGCGGCTTCCGATTGGTCAAGTTTTGCCAAAGACCACTCATCAAACGCGTGAATGGCGCACCCTAGCCGCGGAGCGCAAAGCACTCGACTGGTGCGAGGGGATCTTCGGTGGGGAAGCACATTTCGGGTCAGCCGTTGTCGCGCGTGTCGCGTCGGGGGATCGCGATCGCTGCGGCGTCCGTCCTTGCAGTGGGGACCGTTGTCACGACGTCCGCGGTGTCACGCCACGCCAGCGCAGACACCGCGCCGGTCGGCGGTCTGCCCGCGACCGTGAGCGCGGACGCGCTGCCGACCGTGCAGATCGACGGGGTGGCCTGGGCGCAGGTGACGGTCGGTAACACCGTGTATGTGACCGGCAGCTTCACCCAAGCCCGCCCCGCGGGTGTCGCGCTTGGCGGCACCGGGTCGGTGACCCGCAACAACCTGCTCGCCTACGACATCACCACCGGCAACCTGATCACCACGTTCAACCACAGCCTGAACGCCCAGGGCCTCGCTATCACTGCATCGCCGGATGGCTCGACGGTGTACGTCGTTGGTGACTTCACCTCCGTTGACGGGGCCACCCACAACCACATCGCCGCCTTCTCCACCGCGACCGGCGCGCTGATCTCGACCTTCACCGGGAATCTGAACGGCAGCACGAAAGCGGTCACCGCGAACGACACCACTGTCTACGTCGGTGGTTCGTTCACCACGGCCAACGACGTCGCGCATCAGCACTTGGCAGCATTTTCCGCTGCGGGCGCCGTGTTGTCGTGGAACCCCTCGACCAGCGCGTCCGTAACCCCCACCAACTCGACAGCCACCGCGATCGTCACGGCCATGGTGCTCACACCCGACGGGTCGCGCGTCGTCGTCGCGGGCAAGTTCGACCACTTGGATAGCGACGCTCGCACCGGTCTTGGGGCAGTTGACGCTGTCACCGGCGCGGATGAGCCGTGGGCGGCCAGCAACCCCATCGCTGACTACGGCGCGACGTCGAACCTGACGAGCCTGACCGCTGACGCGACCCAGGTCTACGGCGCCGGGTACTACTACACCCACGGCGGGAACTTCGAGGGCCGGTTCGCCCTGAATCCCGACACCGGCGCGATCGTGTGGATGAACACCTGCCACGGCGACAGCTACGCCACGTTCCCGATGGGCCAGGTGCTCTACAGCGCGAGCCACGAGCACGATTGCTCCGACATCGGCGCGTTCTCCCAGACCACACCAACGCCCATTCCAGCGCTGCACCACTTCGGCGCGGCCGAGACGACCTACGCCACCGGCACGCTGCACCCGGCCATCTTCACCGTGGGTGGCGGACCGACGTACTACAACTTCGGTGGCGAGCCCTCGGGCACCCAGCTCGACTGGTACCCGACGTTCACCGAGGGCACGTACACCGGCCAGAGCCAAGCAGCATGGTCGGTGTCCGGCAACTCCAAGTACATCTCCTACGGTGGGGAGTTCCCCACTGTTAACGGCACCGCGCAGCAGGGCCTGGTGCGGTTCGCGGTCTCCTCGATCGCGCCGAACAAGGTAGGACCGACCGGTTTAGTGGCGCCCACTGTCGTCTCGCAGTCGTCTGGTACGGCACGCATCGGGTGGGAAGCGGCATCGGACCAGGACAACACCACGCTGACCTACGCGGTCACCCGTGACAGCAGCGCCACCCCGATCTACACCACGACGCTGAACTCGACGTTCTACAACCTTCCTGCGCTGTCCTACGTCGACAAGAACCTGACACCGGGATCAACCCACTCCTACAAGGTGCGGGTCACCGATCCGTTCGGCAACACGGTTCTCTCGCCGGCAACGTCAGTGACGATCGGCTCGGCGACAGCCGACTCCTACACGGCAAGTGTGCTTGCCAGTGGCCCGGTCGCGTTCTGGCCACTATCCGAGACTGCTGGTAGTGCACTGGCCTACGACCGCGCGGGTGGCGCAGACCTGACGATGGGCGCCCACGGCACGTTCGGTGTCGCTGGCCCGCATGCGGGGAGCACGGCGGTGTCCTTCCAGGGCGACCCGACGATTCCGGGCACCTTCATCCCGCCGTCCACGATCGTTGCGCCGGTGTACTCGACCAGCACCTCCGGGTCGGACGCCACCGCTTCGCCGCTGTCGACCTACAGCGTCGAAGCGTGGGTGAAGACCACCTCGACGACGGGCGGCATGATCGCCGGTGATGGTCTGTGGCAGGCGAATGACAGCCAGGTCGAGGACCGCGTCCTGTACTTCGACAGCAGC
>DASRZB010000263.1:0-2338 GCA_035653855.1 Acidothermaceae bacterium
GACAAAGACGACCGAGCCGAGCGACGCGGCCGTATTTAGAAGTGGACAGGGTGCAACTGGCACCGCATATCGAGATAACAAACCGGTAGTAGCAGTTGAAGGTGCCGTATCGAGCGGTGAGTTCGGCCTGACCGCGGCGCAGCAGAAGGCGTTTGCACGCGACGTCGTTGTTGCCGCTGTTCCCGTCCGTCTTATCAATTCACCGCAGGTGGTAGGAGTGCTCACCGTCATCAGTGACCAGAATCTCGATGAGACGTTCGCCACTCGCTCGGAGGTCGTCAAGGACGACGGGATCCGCCTGCTCGAGGACCTGGCTGACAAGATCGGGGATGGACTGAGCATGGAACCGCTACCATCGTGATCGTGGCAACCACGGTAACGCGTACAAGCTCCGGCAACGGAGCGATGATCGTCGTGGTCGAGACACCAGACGAACTGGCCGAGCGTCAGCAGCGGCGCCTCGACCAGGCAGCCTCGCTCCGCGAACTTGAATTCACGCCGGGACAGGTCGCGTCCCTACGGTCTACGCGCGCCTGACCGCCCGAACTACGCGCCGCCACCGAAGTGGGCGCGGGTCACGGCGTCAAGCTCGGAGCATGCGCCTGAGTCGTTAGGAGCGCGCGAACTGTGCGAGGGTGCCAGCGAGCGCCGACCGTACGTGGCCGCACGCCCGAGTCCTCGAGAACCGCTGCAATCTCCCGAAGTGACCGACCGCCGGCAGCAAGCGTGCGTGCCCTGGCGATGATCGCCTGCTCGCCCTCATCGGGCACCAGCTCGCCGCCTGCGGCCCTGTAGCCGTACGGCGGTCGTCCTCCCCCGTAGCCGCCTCTGGCGACCTTCGCGGCCTTGCCGGCCATCATCCGGCCCCGGATCACTGCCCGCTCGTACTGGCTGATGGATCCGAGCACCTGGCGCACGAGCACTCGCGTGGCGTCGTCGGAGTCGATGTCCGGCTCGCTCACGCTCAGCACCTCGGCGCCGGCCTGTCGCATCCTCGCCATGAGCGTCTCTTGCAGCAGCAGGTCCCGCGCCAGGCGGTCGAGCCGGTAGACGACGAGCCCAGCAACCTCACCACGCTCTACGAGCGCCAGGGCCTCGGCCAGCTCGACGCGCGTGTCCAACCCGTTCGATCCCGACTGGCCCTCGTCGGAGAACACCCGCACGAGCCGCAGCCCGTGGTCCTTGCAGTACCGCTCGATCGCTCCGCGCTGGACGTCGAGACCGAACCCGTCGACCTGCTCAGCAGTGGAGACCCTCGTGTACCCGAGCACCTTGCGAGCCGTCATCGTCCGCCCCTTCCGTTACTAATACTGTAGCTATAGTAACACAGCAGGTGAGACGGGCCAAGCAATAGTTGTGCGCTGGCCCTAGACGCCGATGTTGGAAGCGGAGAGACTTGGCTCATCCCTTGTCGGAAGCCGGTTCGGTCGAGTAGGTGGGTTCTGGTCGCGCTGGTTATGACCGGCGCTGTACTGATCGGGGCGGACCCGAGCGCGGCCGCGCCCTCGAATGCGACGAGCCGGGCGGTCGTGACCGTCACCGTTAGCTATGCCGCTCGAGCTGGGGGTAGCTACCCCTTCGACGTGGTGATGGTGCGATTGCGCGCCGTCGAACACGGCCGGCCAGCGGTTTCCGGTCGCTTCACGGTCACGACGAATGGACCCGTGCAGTCGGCAAACGGCGGTGCTCAGCTGCCGTCCCCGCCGTGTCGCATCGCGATCGTCCGGTCGCACGTCGCGTGGTGCGCGTTCAACTACGCAGCAGCCGGGCGATTCCTCATCCGCGCCACGTTCCGCGCTCCGCACTGGACGGGGTCGGCCGTGCGGGTCGTCCTGGTGCATGCTCGCCCGAGCCCGGCCGTTGCTCCGGCATCCATCGCGCTGTCGGTGTTCAACCCGGATGCAGGTCAGGCGTTGCCGACGACATTTGAGGCGACTGTCAACGATCCGAGCACCGCGGGCGCGGCCGGATCAGTCACGTTCAGCGTCGAGCCCGGGGGTGAGACGTGTGCCGACGTGCCGTTGTATCTCGGCGCGGCGACGTGCGCCGTGTACTTCGCGACCGCGGCTTCCGTCACGGTCACCGCGATCTACACCGGTTCGGATGGAGCAGTTGCTCAGACACGCGAGTCTGTGCAGATCTCCTCCGTTCCGTGACGCCAGGAGCCCAGGGGAAGCGTTCGCGCGGTCTCTCTGATTACCTATGTGGATACGTGCATAACTATGCGGTACAACCCGGGGAAAGTGCTGGTGACAAGTGCAACGGCACGAGTCGTCTGCATGATCATGCGAGCCAGCCGCTGCCGTGTGCCGAGCGACGATCGCTGGGAATGAACCGA
>DASRZB010000264.1:0-7423 GCA_035653855.1 Acidothermaceae bacterium
TTGCGCTTGGGCTACAGGCGGGCAGTGGCGGGGACGTCATGAGCAACGGCGCCGCGGATGTGGTCGCTGATGCCGATGGCAGGGACGAAGCGGACGACGGCGCGGACGACGTAGCTGCGGCAGCGCACGGCTGTGGCGCGCGGGCCCACGTTGGCGGCAGCAGCGCGGCGACGTCCGCTGCGGTCGCGGGCGTGCTGGGTAGACGAGTCGGGCTCGTCGGGTCGCTCTTTTCGACATTTGCCACGACTGCGGTCCGTGGCGTCGGGTGCCCCGGTAACGACCATCCGTCGCCGAGTAGGAAGACCACGGGGGTGCCGTGCAACCTTCCTTCGACCACGCAAGTGAACTTCGGGCCGGTGGTTCCGCCGGTGATACCGGCCGAACACACGCTCGGCAAGCTGCCGCCCGCTGCGTGCACGACGGTCGTGAGGGCGGCCAAGGTCGTGGCGAGGCTGGTGCTTCCGGTCAGGCACGCATCGGCGGTGCTGCCGCACGCGGTGAAGGTGGGATCACGAACGAGACCACCAGATAACGCCAAGCCCGTCTGGAGCGTCTTTCGGGCGGCGGCCTGGTCTTTGGCACTGCCGATGCCGTTCCCCGTTGCCTTGCCATGCGTAGCTCCCCAGGCGAGAGCGCCAACAGCGAGAACCACGATGAGACTGAAGATGACTGAGGCGAGGCGTGGTCGCATACCCCCCCATCGGACGCCGCGCGCGATTCCCTGAGCGAATCGCAGACTCGCCTAGGCGAAGAATTGTTCGCTGCGCCTAGGCGAAGCGGACGATGCAGAACGCACCGAAGATGCCGCAGTACCAGGCGAACGGCGTCAAAGTGCGGGTGCGGAAGTAACGAACCAGGAACTTGATGGTCAGAATGGCCGCGATGAACGCGGCAGCGCTGCCGGCGAGCACCTGGCCTCGGATGCCCTGGCCGAGGGGGCCCGTCAAGTTGGGCAGCTTGTAAACGCCTGCGGCGAAGATGACCGGGGTGGCCAGCAAGAAGCCGAACCGCACTGCCTGTTCGTGGTTCAGGCCGCGGATCAAGCCCGCGACCATCGTGATGCCAGAGCGACTGATGCCGGCGAGCAGCGCTGCGCTCTGGAAGATCCCGACCGCCGTCGCATCTCGGAAGCTGAACCGTCGGGTGATCTCGATATCGTTCGCCGGATCGTGCTCAGGGTCGGCGATCGCGGGCGCTTGCCCGTCAGGTAGCGGGGCCGGCTCACCGGCTCGAACGGTCGCTGCCGTTCGTGCCACGGCCCTGCGGCGCAGATATTCCCCGGTGAAGAGGATGCCGCCGTTCACGGTCAAGAAGATGGCCGCAGCCTCGGGCTTGGCGAACAGCGTGCGGAACGTGTGTTCGAGCGCTAGCCCGAGAATCCCCGCCGGGATCGTAGCGACAACGATGAGCCATGCCATCCGCTCGTGGACGGTCTCCAGCCTCCGGTAGCGGATCGAGCTGATGAATCCGCCGACGATCCGCACCCAGTCCCGCCAGAAGAACAGCAGCAAAGCGAGCGCGGTCGCAACGTGGAGCCCGACGATAAAGGTGAGATACGGCGATTTCGACTGATCCTGCTGGGTGACCAGCGACTTCCACGACCCACCGATCAGCGCGGGAATCAGCACTGAATGACCGAGGCTCGAAACGGGAAAGAGCTCCGTTACGCCCTGCATGACGCCGATCGTGATCGCCTGGAGAAAGCTCAGATGCGGATTGTCGGTGGGGACTGGCACGCGGGGCCCTCATCAGGTCGGCGGGTGATCGAGTCATGCCCCACGATACGGGTTCAACCTGACGGCAACCTGGCCAACAGGCCCAAACAACACTGCCGACGGCCCAGACAACACTGCCGGCGGCCCAGACAACACTGCCGGCGGCCCGGACCACACTGCCAAAGGCCCCGCGTCACCGCGAGTGCGAGACAATAGAAGCTCACCCGTTCGGCGGCTGGCAGGGATCGGAGGGATCGCGACCGTGCTCGACCCGCGCGCGCTCTACACGCTGGAGGAGCACATCCCGCTGCTCGAGCGGCCGATTCTGATCCACGCTCTCGACGGGTTCGTCGATGCCGGCGAGGCGGTCCGGCTTACTCATGAACACCTGCTGGCCAACCTGACGCACGAGGTCATTGGCCGATTCGACGTCGACCAGTTGCACGACTATCGGGCTCGGCGGCCACCAATGATCTTCGACGCCGACCACTGGGAGAGCTACGCCGCGCCCGAGCTGCTCCTCTATGCCATGACCGACGCCGCCGGCGAGCGCTTCCTGCTGCTGACCGGTCCGGAGCCTGATGTGCAGTGGGAGCGCTACATCGCGGCCGTCATCGGGTTGATCGAACACTTCGGCGTCCGGTTGACCATCGGTCTCAATGCCATACCGATGGCCGTGCCGCACACCCGGCCGGTTGGCATCACATCGCACGCGTCGCGCCAGGAACTGATTCCCGACAACGAGCCGTGGGTGCAACGCGTGCAGGTTCCGGCGAGCGCCGGTCACCTGCTCGAGTTCCGGTTGACCGAGCGTGGTCTTGATGCGATCGGGTTCGCTGCACACATCCCGCACTACCTTGCGCAGACCGAATTCCCTGACGCAGCCGAGCGATTGGTCGGCGCGATCGCACTCGCTGGCGGCCTCGTGCTACCCACCGATGAGTTGCACGTGGCCGGAACAGCCGCGAAGTTGGAAATCGACAAGCAGGTCGCCGATTCACCGGAGGCGATGGCCCTGGTCGGTGCGCTTGAGCAGCAGTACGACGCGTTCCTGCGTGGCCGCGGCAGCGACCTGCTCGCGGCCGGATCAGGTGACCTGCCATCGGCCGACGAACTCGGCGCGGAGCTCGAGCGATTCCTGGCCGATCACACCAAGCGCCAGCGCGACGACCGCGAAACCTAGCGCGCAAGGCGCCCGAACCTAGCGCGTTACCCGCCGACGGATCGAACTGCCGCAGCGACTCGTACGGCGGAGCCCGCAACGAAGATGTACTCGGTGTTGCGCAGATGTGACACCGCGCCGACCTTCTGGCCGGCCGGATTGTGAATCCCGATCTGTGCACCGACGTAGCGTTTGGAATCGAACGCCAGCATCGCGACGTCCGCGTGGCCTGCCTCTTTTAGCCACTGCCCGATGTCCGCGGGTGACACCCACGACTCGTCGTTGTACGACACCACCACGACGTCCGCCCTCGTTCGCGAGATCACCGACCGCAATGCCGCCGGCATCGATGTCTTGCCGTTGAACGGCGAATGCGTCTCGTCGTCCCGTGCATCGATCCGCTTGCACGCAACGCCGTAATGCTCGGGTGCGTCCCAGCGCACGAGCGTCTCCCAGACGTGGTAATTCGTAAAGTAGCGGTGCTGGTTGTAGGGCGGGTCGAGATAAGCCAAATCGACATGCGGGACGACGTCGATGAGCGACATCGCGTCACCACGCAGCGCCACGCCCGGCCCAGCAAGCAACTCCGGCGCGCGTAATTCGATGTCGTTGTAAGCCCGCGCGGCCCATTGCTTGAGATACGCCATCTGCAGCCCGGTCGTCGAGTCGACGCGGTCGGCCGCAAGCATGAGAGCGCTAAGTAGCACCGGATACAACGGATCGCCCGCGTAACGGGCCTCGATCGCGTCGCGCATCGCATCGACGCGCGCGCCGTTCTTCGGCTGGAAATACCGTGCCGCGACGCAGAACGTCTCGGTGAAGTAGCCAGGTGCCCCTGGCAATGTATTGAGTTCCTCGAGAGCCTGCGCGAGCCGGTCTTTGTCGACCGCAGTGGCGTCCGTCGCGATGTAGCACTGGCCGAGCACCTCGGCGTAGGTCGCGCAGTCGACAGCGGTGACGTCGATACCGCGAAGCTTGAACTCTTGGGCAACCCTCGTCGTCCCGGTAAAGAGGTCGAGGGCCGTCCGCGCGCCTGCTGCGGTCGCAATGTCGCCGAGCACGGAGGCGAGCAGGCGCTTGGAGCCGAGGTATTTGATCACCGCGCTCCCTCGCTAGGCCGGCTGGTGCTCATGCGGCTGCGTACTGTTCGACAGCCTAGGCGGCACAAGGTGGCCAACCCTGGCATTGTGATCAGCATGGTGCTGGATGGCTTCGCGCACGGGATCGCCGAAGGCTGGTGGATGTTCTTCGACACCTTCTGGGCTCTCGTGCTCGGATTTGCGTTGTCGGGCGTTGTCCAGGCATTCGTCTCTCGTGCGCAAATGCAGGCCGCACTCGGTGACCACCGGCCGAGAACGCTGGCGAAGGCGAGCTTCCTCGGCGCGGTGAGCTCGTCGTGCTCGTATGCTGCCAGCGCGCTGGCCAAGAGCCTGTTCGCCCGTGGCGCCGACTTCACGGCGTCCATGATCTTCATGATCGCGTCGACGAATCTAGTGGTCGAGCTCGGCATCGTCATCTGGCTGTTGCTGGGCTGGCAATTCGCCGCGGCCGAGTTCATCGGTGGCGCCATCATGATCGCGCTGCTCGGTCTCGTCTTGCCGCGGGTAATTCCGCGACGGTGGACCGACCATGCGCGCGCTGCACTATCGCGCGACGTCGACGAGGCCGAGGCTTGGGATGGGCCATCGTGGAAGCAACGCATACGTACCCGGGCCGGCTGGTCAGATGCGTCGGGCTACACCATTAGCGATTTGACGATGCTGCGCAGGGAAATCGTCGCCGGGTTTGTCATCGGTGGATTCGCGTCTGCCCTCGTACCGACCTGGTTCTGGCGTTCGCTATTCGTCACGGGTCACGGATTTTGGTCAAGCCTGCAAAACGTGGTGCTGGGGCCATTTCTGGCGCTCATCAGCTTCGTCTGTTCGATCGGCAATGTGCCGATAGCAGCTGCGCTATGGCGCGGCGGAATCAGCTTCGGCGGCGTGATCTCCTTCATCTTCGCCGACCTCATCACGTTGCCGCTGCTCTTCATCTACCGCAAGTACTTCGGTACTGCGATCACGCTCCGGCTGCTCGCGGCCTTCTGGTTCGTCATGAGCGCCGCATCACTGGCCACCGAGTACCTGGTGAGGGCGGTGCACCTGGTGCCCAAGGTCGGCACTCATATTGTGCCGCTCACCCACGCGGGAGCGAACTACACAACGGTGCTCAACGTCCTCGCAGCGATCGGCTTCGGCGTCCTGTATTGGCTTTATAGAACGCGGACGACGGGTGCGACCGGCACGAGCGGCGATGCGGCAGTCGACCGCTACGCGAAAGACCCCGTGTGCGGGATGCAAGTCGAGAAAGCGCTCGCGCCGGCCCGGCTGCAGCTCGGATCGCAGACCGTCTACTTCTGCTCCGATCACTGCCATGGGAAGTTCGCTGCGCAGAACTCGCATGACACTCGTTCTTAACGATATGCGGCAAAGTGGTGGGTCAGCGTTGTGTAGCAAGGACCCCTTCGCTATGTTGCTCCGTGATCCGCTCGTGACCTGCAACGGAGCCTCGCTGCGGCGAGTGGGTCGCCGCCTAATCCCCTCCGGGGGAACCGGGGAACCACCACCTTCCCCTGGGGTGAATCCGGCTCAGCTGACGCTGAGGCGGTAGGGCGTTCCTCTGGCCCGAACCCGTCAGCTAACTCGGTCGGCGGCCGCGGGAGGAGGGCTTGTTCGCTTTGGCGCGCCGTCGCGGCATTCTGGTAGCACTTGGACTCTCGCCGCGCCGAGCCCTGCGACCTCTCGTCAAGATCATGTCGGCCACCGGGGCTGCGCTCGTCGCCGCCGCCCTCTTGCCCGCCGTGGCCAGCCAGGCCGCCCAGCCGACCACGGTCGCGCAGGCGCAGGCTCAGCTAGACGCACTCAACAACCAGGCTGAGATTGCCTCTGAGCAGTACAACGGCGCGCAGGAGAGCCTGACGCAGGCGCTGCAGACGGCAAGCGCGGCCACCGCAGCCGCCGGGCGGGCGCACAGCGAGGTCGTGACCGAGCAAGGCAAGGTCGGCGCGCTCGCCGCCGAGTCGTATGAGTCAGGCGGCCTCAGCCAAGGCCTGGCCATCATCTTGAACACCACCGACCCGTCGCAGGCGATGACCCGGGTCTCGATGCTGCAGCAGTTGAGCACGTCGCAGTCCAGCCTGCTGGCCGCGGCGCGGTCGGCCGATCAGGTCTACCAGCAGTCGTCGGCAGCAGCCAGCCAGGCCACCGCAACGGCTCAGAGACTGTCCGCGGACTTGGTGCAAAAGCAGGCCCAGATCAACGCAGCCCTGGCCCAGAGCCAGCAGGTGCTCGCTAAGTTGACCGCCGCGCAGCGTGCGCAACTCATCGCAGCCCAGAAGGCCAAAGCGGCCGCGGATCAGGCCAAGGCGCAGATCGCACTGGCGGCCTTCAACACAGCCCAAGCCGCGCAGGCCGCTGCAGCGCGGTCGGCCGCTGCGCGGACCGCGGCGGCGCGGGCAGCGACTGCCGCAGCGGCCGCGGCGGCGAACAAGGCGCTCATCAAGACCGTGGCGCTGCCGCAGAGCCCAGGTGGTTCGAGCGTCGCCCAGCGGGCCGTGGCGGCGGCGATGACGCGGCTAGGCGACCGCTACGTCTTCGGAGCGACCGGACCGAGCCGTTTCGACTGCTCAGGACTCGTGCAGTGGGCGTACCGGCAGGCTGGCATCAGCACGACCCACTACACCGGAACGTTGTACAACGACTACCGCCACATTCCGGAAAGCCAGTTGAAGCCCGGCGACCTGGTGTTCTTCTACCGCGACCACCACCACGTCGGCATCTACATCGGCAACGGTCTGATGATCAACGCACCTCATACCGGCGACGTCGTGCGCATCGCGTCGATCGGCGGTCACGGGTACTTCTCCGGAGCCGTGCGCGTCGTCGGCTAGCGCTCTCCCCCCGTCGATGTCACGAAGCACACCGAACGTCACCGCGAACGAGAACCAGGCGAGGATCAATCCCCGCCTGGTCGGATGCACGTCACGAAGTCGTGGCGGCTTTCGCAGTCCCATCCGCACATCATTGCCTCGCCCCCCGAGCAGGCCCGGAATCAGGTGGTGTCGAACCGATCGAGGTTCATGACCTTGTCCCACGCGGCAATGAAGTCGCGGACGAACTTGTCCTTCGCGTCGTCGCTCGCGTAGACCTCAGCGACGGCCCGCAACTCCGAGTTGGAGCCGAAGACGAGGTCAACGCGACTGCCCGTCCACTTCACAGCGCCGCTTGCATCGCGCCCTTCGAAGGTCGCCGCGTCGGCTGAGGTCGGCTTCCAGGTGGTACCGAGATCGAGCAGATTCACGAAGAAGTCGTTGGTGAGCGACTCGGGTGTCGTCGTCAGCATGCCCAACTTCGAGTTGTCGTAGTTCGCACCTAACACCCGGAGGCCGCCGATGAGGACGGTCAGTTCCGGTGCGCTCAGGTTGAGCAGGTTCGCGCGGTCGATCAGCAGATATTCAGCCGGCAGCCGGTGCCCCTTTCCGAAGTAGTTCCGGAAGCCATCCGCGGTC
>DASRZB010000265.1:0-5569 GCA_035653855.1 Acidothermaceae bacterium
CGCGACATCGCGCCGCGGATCGACGACCACCGCCTCCCCCGACGCCTCGTCACCGATGACGTACGAGGCGTGCGACAGGCAATCAAGGTAGTGCTGGGCGAAGTACACGCGACGCTCCTCACGGTTCATGAAATCAGACCCGAGTCTATACCCCCTGGGGTATGTCTGTCATGCCGAGGTGAAGCGCGCGGTTGCGGGCAACCCCGGGTGGCGCGTGAGGTCCAGACGGCATCCCAAACGCACGTAGTCGAGGGACGAAGGGCACTAGCGATGCAGGCCGCAGGCGATATTGCCTGGGAAACATGGGCGCGACAGTGCTTGTCGTCGAGGACGAACGCAAGATTCGGGAGCTGCTGCGCGAGTACCTGCAACGCGAGGGCTTCCAGGTCGTAACGACCGACTCAGGCGCGGAAGCGATCAGATTGGCGGGCACCATCGACCCCGATCTCATCGTGCTGGACTTGCGTTTGCCGGATGTGCCGGGCGAGGAAGTTGCACGAGAAGTCCGTGCGGCACGCCAAACGCCGATCCTCATGCTTACCGCGAAAAGCACAGAGGAGGACCGTATCCGCGGCTTTGAACTGGGCGCCGACGATTACCTTACGAAGCCGTTCAGTCCCCGCGAACTCGTGCTCCGTGTACACGCCGTTCTCCGGCGGTCCGGCCGATTGGAGGCGGAACGGTCGCAGTCGTTTGGGGCCGGGGAGTTGGTCATCGACGACGCCCGCCATGAGGTGCACGTACGCGGTCAACTGGTCGACCTCACGCCTGCGGAGTGGGGAATTCTTGTGGCGCTGAGTACCGCACCCGGACGGGTGTTCTCGCGATATGAACTCGCCAACCGGGCACGCGGGTATGAGTTCGAGGGCTACGAGCGAACGATCGACTCGCACGTGAAAAACCTTCGGCACAAGCTCGAGGTCGATCCACGCGAGCCTCGGATCGTCAGCACGGTGCTTGGTGTCGGCTACCGACTTGGCGTCGACCGTGACCCCTAGCCGCGGCGGGCTGTCGATGCGGTGGAGGCTCATGGCGGCATTCAGTGCTGTCGCGGTGAGCGCGGTGGTGTTGCTGACCGTGCTCGCATCCTTCGCCGCTACAAGCGGGGTTTCCGCGCTGTCGCAGCGTCAAAGGCGCGACCAGGCCGTACAGATTGCGGCAGCGGTCGCCGACGCGTATCGGCTGGTGGGCAGCTGGGAGCGAGTCGACCTGACAGCGGCACGTGAGCTTGCCCGCGCGCTCGGTGCCGAATTGGTGGTCGTGACACTGGACCAGCAGCCGGTGGCTGGTGTCGGCGCCCACAGCGGAGCGCCGTTTGCAATCTCGGTCCAACGTTTGCTGCCCATTGGGCTTTCGGCCGTTTCTCCAGGAGCCGGACCGTCGCGGGTGAACGCGCCAGTGGGCCCAACCAACTCCCGGGCGCCGAGCGGGACGCCGTCCCGTGGCGCCTCACCTACTGGTCCAGCCCGGATCGGAACTTCCTCGCCAGCCCTTGCGCCCACCCCCGCGCCGGCGCCGACTCCGGCTCACTCCCGAAGCGACGGCGGACCCGGCCCGGGGCCGAGGACCCAAACGCCAGCAGGGACAGGCTCCGGCGGGCCGCGCACAGTGCAGCCGAGCCCAGCTCCAACGGCGCAGGTTCCTGTGACAGTCGACGGCGTCACCGTGGGCGCCATCGCTTTGACGTTTTCGACCAACAGCTTGCCCGCCGCCGATCGACACGCGCGCGATTTGCTTCTGCAACGGATGTGGCTGGCGGCCGGCCTGGCCGTGCTGATTGCGCTGGTCGTTGCGGCGCTCGTATCGCACCGCATCACCCGGCCGGTCAGTCGGCTCGCGGCGGTGGCGGTCGCGGTCGGGCAAGGACGTTCACCCCCTCCGCTACCGGCGCGAGCTCCAGGTGAACTCGGTGTGCTGTCTCGGTCGATCGGTGAGATGCTCGATACGATCCGCCGCCAGGACGTCGCGCGTCGGACGATGGCTGCCGATGTGGCGCACGAATTGCGAACGCCGCTTACCGTCTTGCGCGCCGAAACAGAGGGTCTGGTCGACGGTGTTCGTGCGCCGACGCCAGAGCGGCTCGCCTCACTCCACGAAGAAGTGCTGCGCCTTGGGCGGATCGTCGACGATCTCGGCACCCTCGCCGTCGCAGATGTGGCCGCGCTGGAGTTGAGCCGCACCCGGGTCGACCTCGCCGCCGTCACGGCGAAAGCGGTGGAGGCGATGCGGGCAGTCATCGGTGACGCCGGCCTGAGTCTCGATGCGACGTTCGAATCCGTGGACGTTGACGCCGACCCAGGACGGCTGGCTCAGGTGGTCACGAACCTGCTGACCAATGCGCTGAAGTTCACCCCGGACGGCGGTTCCATTGAGGTGGCCTTGCGCCCTGTCGACGGGATGGCCGAACTCACTGTGTCCGACACCGGCCCCGGCATCGAGCCCGACGAGCTGCCGCATGTGTTCGAACGATTCTGGCGTGGACGCCGATCCGCCGGCATCGAAGGCAGCGGCGTCGGTCTTGCGGTGGTGAAGCAGATCGTCGAGGCCCACGGTGGCAGCGTCGGGGTCGAGTCGTCGCTGGGTCGCGGTTCGTTGTTTCGGGTGCGCCTGCCGCTCGCGCACTGAGGACGAGACCGTCGCCTCGCCCCTGTTGGGACGAGGCGACGGTTGTCGCGCCATTCAGCTTTCAGCATGACCCAGCTGGGCCTGCACTTGTGCGCGCTCCTGGATACCGGTGTGCGGCTGCGTCCGGCTCTGCGTTTGGGCTTGCGCGCTCGCCGGTCCCTGTGGCCCGGTGCCGTCACAACTGCCGTCCCGCAGCTGGTCGCGGTCGCGGGTCTGGTCCCGCGTCGCCGTCGCCGTCGGCGTCGCCGTCGCCGTCGCCATCACCGTCGGCGTCACCGTCACCGTCGGCGTGGGCGTTGGCGTTGTCGCGGCACCGCTCGGGCTGCTCACCACACTCGTCGTCAAGCATGATCCGTCTCGCAGCTGGTCCGTGAGCTTGTCACGGACCATGTCGCGGTCGGCGTCACCGGCTTGGCTGCCAGCGGTGGCTTGCGTTGTTGGTGCTGCGCCACCGGACGACGCGAATGCCTGAACTCCTCCTGCGAACACACCGCCGAAGACGATCGTCGCCAGCGGAACGGCCATTGCGATCTTTGCCTTCCTGCTCCTGACCTTCATCTCGCACCTCCCTTTCACAAGAAACAGGAGACCACCTCGGCGTGGAGAAGCAGGGCAGCTGATGTGGAGATCGTGTGCTGTTCGCGCGGCCTGAGAAGTCGGCGTACACCTCGCCGGTCGGACTCGAAAGGTCAGGCCTCGGCCGTCGCCAACCGCGCGTACGACGGCTGTCCGAACCGAGCGGCAGCTTCGAGGCCCAGCGTCGTGCCTGCGATGACCAGTGCCAGCGTGGCGCCGACGCCGACCGGCGTGTCGTGGGTGCCGAGCGCGTAGGAGAGCCAGCAGACCTGTGAGCCCATCCGCAGCGCGTACGTCGGTAGCGACACAGCCGAGATGGTGTGTCCGCGGAAGTTGCCGACGGTGTCGTACAGCTGCGGCCACATCGACGAGAGTCCGATGACTGTCGCGAGGTAGCCCACGCTCTCAGTGGGAATGAGCCACACCGTGACCAGCAACACGGCCGCGCCGGCGAGAAGCAGCGCCCCTCGTCGTCCGCGTCGCATTGGAGAATTGATGAGCAGCACACACACGACCGCTCCGGCCGCGAGCAGCACGTTGCCGGGAATCTGCGGTGCGGCATCGGTGCGCAGCCCGTACGTCAGCCAGGCCAGGCAGCTCAACGTCGACAGTGCCCACGACAGCGGCGACACTCCGGTCAGCGACGGGCGGCGAACGATGCGCACGATTTGCGGCACCACCATCGCGACGCCGAGAGTCGCGCCTGCATATCCAAGGACGATCGCCAACGCGTGCACACTCACTGCAAGAACTCCTCAACCTGGACGCCGACCAGCTGGCGATCAACGCGACTTCAACTACCTTCGGCACAACGATGTGATTTCTGTAACGATACAGTCCGAAGGATAACGCCGGCCTAAGTGCGTCGGTGGCAGAGCCCTAAGAGGGGACGGCGAATGGCTGAGTCGGCTGGGCCACCTGCCGCGCGTCCGACGCTGGAGACGGTCGCGCGGGCCGCTGGTGTGTCGCCGATGACGGTGTCGAATGCGTACAACCGGCCCGACCAGCTCTCGGAGCAGACCCGTGTGCGGGTGCTCGATGTTGCGCGCGAGCTCGGTTATCCGGGGCCCGATCCTGCCGGGCGGTCGTTGCGCCGGCGTCGGGCCGACACGATCGGCGTGCTGCTGACCGAGCAGTTGCCGTATGCATTCGCCGACCCCGGGATGGTGGCGTTCTTGCATGGGGTGGCAACCGGTCTTGCCGATGCGGGCCAGGCGTTACTCTTGCTGCCGACCGAGGGCAACGCTGAGTTCGCGCATGTGCGTAATGCTTTGGTCGACGGGTTCGTGGTGACCTCGTTGGCGCCAGGACATCCTGCAGTTGCTGATGTTTTGGGTCGTCGGCTGCCGGTGGTCTCGTGGGGTTATCCGCGCTTCGCTGGGGTGCCGCGCATAGGTGTCGACAACGCTCGGGCCGCCGCGAAAGCTGCGCGGCACCTGCTAGAGCTTGGCCACACGTCGTTCGGCATCGTCACGCTAGGGGCTCCGGGATCTGCGGATTCGTCAGGCGTTGTGCCGGGCGTGCAGCTGTCGATGGGGGCTCGGGTGTCAGGCTTCCTGAAGGCATTGGCGGCTGGCGGAATCGATCCGGCCTCGGTCACTGTGGTCGGGGCTTCCCGCAATACGAGGCTGGACGGTTTCGAAGCGGCTCGGTCGCTGGTGGCCGCTCGGCTTCGCCCGACGGCGGTATTCGGCGTGACCGACGTCCTCGCGCTCGGGGTGCTCGATGCGGCCGCGTCGGTTGGTGTCTCGGTGCCGAAGGACCTGTCGGTGGTCGGGTTCGATGACGTCGCGGCGGCCGCAACGAGCGTGCCGTCGCTGACGACGGTGTCGCAGTCGCTGTTCGACCAGGGCCGGTTGGCTGCACGAGTTGTGCTCGATCAGGTGGCGGGCCGCGAGGCGGAAGTCCCGCCGATTCGCACCGAGCTAGTCGTCCGCGGCAGCACCGCCAAGCCTGCGAGCTGATGCTGTTTCGGTAGTTCCTACCGTTGGACGTCCCACGGACCGATGCGTGGTAGGTCGGCGCCCTTTGGGTCGACGGGAAGTCCACCGGCACCGTCGTCGTCCGATTCTCTGCCGTATTGGTCTGGGATGGAACCCCAACCCAGATACGGCGATGGATGCGGCGGCACTATGCCGAGCGTCTGCTCGGGATCGACGCGCTGCCTGCCGACGGTGCACAGATGGAGCCAGCTGTCGCCGAAGTCGAACTCGTACACGAACTGCTCGCCGGCCTTCAGCCGATCCAGCTTCGTCTGCCGATCGTCGAGCACTGAGGCGGGATCGTCGTCATCGTCGTCGGGCTCGCCGATCCGATGACCGTCCGCCAGCCAGAACTGATGCAGGTGTGCGCGGTCCCACCGGGCGCT
>DASRZB010000266.1:0-3110 GCA_035653855.1 Acidothermaceae bacterium
CCCAGGACGCCGAGCATCGCGCGGCCGATGCGCTGCCCGACCCAGGCACGTTCAGGTAAGGAGATCAGCACACCGGCCATGACATAGAACAGCACTGCGCCAGGTGCGCCGAACAACCAGCTAAGGCCGGTGCCGAAGATGCCGCCGAAGGCTTCGCCGAAGACCCAGACCACAAGACCCCAGCCGACGCTCACAGCGCCGGCCAGTCGCGAGATCCGGCCGCTCTTCGCTACGAGTAGCAATACACCGATGCCGACTTGGATCCACACCGCCGATGCGGCGGCCGAAATCGGGTGTCGTAACCAGATCAAAGTGCCGTTGTGCACCAGGTGCTGAACCCATGCCGGAGAACTTGTCGCGGCCGGTTGGACGACCTGGACGGGCAACCCGGCTGGCATGGCTTGCTGGAGTTGCAGTAAGCCGTCGAAGATCCAGAGCAAGCCGAAGCTGATGCGCAGAAACTTGCGGGCTGGATGTTCTTCGAGCTCGGTAGCGGGCTGGGCAGTTTCGTGCGCGGGCTCGATGTCCGGCTTGGGCTTCGGGGCGGTGTAGGGCCAAACCCACGCCGTTGCGGCAATGAGCAAGAGCACGAGCACGATGAGCGCCTGATGACGCAGTGCGGACTCAAATGCGGCGAGGATCAGCGGGTTGCTGTTGGAGAGCGTGCCACCCATTCCTTGCATGGCAGCACCCCTTCTCAAACGTACGGCTGCGGCGCCATCGGCTGGACTATGGCCACTTTATTGGAGCGTTGCCGCGCGCCGCGATGGTTTGTGGGGACGTGGTGCCCAGTAGCAGTCGGGGTTCTAGGCCTCCGCACTTTGCTTGAGGAACGGCAGCAGAAGATCGGCCACTTGCTCCGGGTACTGCACGTGCGGGCTGCCAGCGACGATGAGCGCGGGGCAGTGCACGTCGGCGAGGCAGGCGCCCGCATCCTTTGGAGCGGAGCGGCCCATGGCCTGCAGGGCATTCATCCGGCCGGGTTCGGTGAGATTGGCACGCATCGCAGCGATCTGCTGTTCCCAGTCCGTCGGCTTTACTACCGGATAGGCGTGGTCGAGGTAGGCGGCCCATAGGTCAACGCTGCCGAAGATTCCGGCGCTGAATAGCAGCCGCATGCCCTTGCGGACCACCGGAGTACGAGTGACCAACGATGACTGCAGGACCGCCGAGGTGACGAATCAGCGCCGCAAGGTCCGCCGCGGTGGCAGTTCGACTGTAGGTCGGGAAGCCCACGCCTGACTCCCCGATGCCCCGAAGGTCCGCCGTCGCAACCCGGTAACCCGCTTCGGTCAGTTTCGGCGTCAGGAATCGCCAGCAGCTGCGCGTATCACCCATGCCATGCGAGAGAGCGGGCCCTCGCCAGCGATGTCGTAGGCGATCCGGCCGCCGTTCACCTGCAGGAACTCAGTCACCACTACCTCCACGGGGTTACTTACAGTAGCCCTAAAGCTAATATCATTAGCCAAGCCAAGTCAAGGCCGGCCCTGTGGCACTAGTCCGCCGTGGCCTTGATCACGGCGACCAAGTTGAACCACGCCTCACTGGCGATCAGCTAGCTGGCTGCGCCCACTCGCTGAGAGTGTTGGCCAAGCCGAGAACGAGCCTGTTGAAGCTGCGATCGATGTCGACCGGCAGACCGAATCCGCCCGCTTGCTCGAGGGCAATGAACCCGTGCAGTGTCGATCGCAGTGCACGTGCCGCGTCGATCGCATCGTCACCCGTCAAGTCAAAACTGGCGAGGACGTCGAGTGCTACCTGTACGACCGCGAAGCTGGCCGCGGCGTACTCCTTGTCCTTCGGGTCTGCGGCCGCCACCGTCGCTGCGTAACGGCCTGGATGTTGCTTCGCCCAATTGCGGAGCGCCACCGATATTGCTTTCACTGCCTGGACGCCTGCCTTGCCAACGCACGCTCGCGCAAGGACGTCGCCCAATTCGTTGAGGGCACGGATGCTGAGTTGTCGCTGCAGTGCATCCATGCCGTCAATGTGCTTGTACAGGCTGGGTGTCCGCACACCGAGGCGCTGTGCAACAGACATCAACGTGACGTTGGCGAGCCCTACCTCGTCGGCGACGGCCTCGGCTTCCTGAATGACCCGCAAAGTCGTGACGCCGCTTCTAGGCATCCCTGAAAGCTAATGACCATAGCCATCGATGTCAACCGCTTCAGGGATTCGTCAGGTGCCGGCCCGTAGAGTCAAACTCTTTGGCTCCAGGGGGTTCGAAGCGTGCTGTTGACTCGACGCATCGGTGTGAAGGTTCCGCAGATAACGATCGGGTTCTGGGCGGTCAAAGTTCTGACGACTGCGATGGGCGAAGCGACCTCTGACTACAGCGTTCACCAGATTGACCCAGTCATCGCGGTGGCATTCGGCTTCGTTGCCTTCGTCATTGCGTTGGCGTTGCAGCTGCGGTTGCGCGACTACGTGGTGTGGATCTACTGGCTCGCTGTCGTCATGGTCGCGGTGTTCGGGACGATGGCCGCCGACGTTATCCACGTTCGATTCGGCGTGCCCTATGTGGTCTCAACGATTGGCTTCGTCATCGTCTTGGCAGCGGTCTTCATCGCCTGGAACCGGGTCGAGGGAACGTTGTCGATCCATAGCATCAACACCACGCGACGCGAGTTGTTCTACTGGGCGACGGTGCTTGCGACCTTCGCGTTAGGCACCGCCGCAGGGGACATGACGGCCTACACACTGCACCTTGGCTTCTTCTCATCCGCGTTGCTGTTCGTCGCGGCCATCAGCGTTCCGGCTCTGGCCTATCGCCTCACCGGGCTCAACGCGATCGCGGCGTTTTGGTGCGCGTACGTGCTGACGCGCCCGCTTGGCGCGTCGTTCGCCGACTGGATGGGCACCCCGCACAAGCTCGGCGGCCTCAACTGGGGCAGGGGGGACGTGAGTATCGGGCTCACGCTCCTGATCATGGTCGGCGTTGTGCTGCTGGCGCGTACGCACCGCACTCCAGTGAACGCGGAAGTAACCGCTTAGGCCCGCAACTCCGCTACGCCCACAGCGCGTCGAGTTGTCCGGCCACGACGTCAGCGGCTTGAACAACGGCAGTCATGTTCGCGGTCGGCAGCACAAGATCAGGGTTCGGGGTCCAG
>DASRZB010000267.1:0-3007 GCA_035653855.1 Acidothermaceae bacterium
ACGTGTCACCAATTTCCGAGCGAAAGCGACAGATTCCGATACCCCGGCAACGGCGAGCCGGTGTCGCAAGCGTCGCTGCCGCCGTCGCGTTACTCGGCGCCGTCGCGGTCGCACTCTCGGCACCGCCGGCTGGAGCTTCGGCTGCGCCCAACGCACCACCCGAGGTCATCTCCCCGCTCCCCGGGACACCTGATGCGAATCCGGCGACGCAGATCAGCTTCCTCGGGGCGCCGGCGTCCCGGCTGCGCAACATCGTCGTACGAGGCTCCCAGAGTGGCGCCCACCCGGGCTCGCTGATCTACTACTCGACGCACACCGGCGGCAGCTTCATGCCATCGCGCCCGTTCGACCCAGGCGAGCGGGTCACGGTCTCGGCGGCCATCGTGGGCTACGGCGCCCCGGTACAGATCAGCACCACGTTCACCGTCGGCACACCCTACGCGCTGCCGTCTCCGGCGCCGGCCAAGCCGGTCGCGGGCACGCCGTCGACCGTGATGCGGTTTCACTCGCGCCACGATCTCGAACCGCCGACGGTCACCGTGACGACCCCCGCACTCGATCCGACGCTCGGCGACATCTTCGTCTCCCCGGACTCGGGGCCCGGACAAGCGGGACCAATGATCGTCACGCCCGAAGGCACGCTTGTCTGGTTCGACCCGATGCCATCCGGCGCGACCGCGTTCGATCTCAACCTTCAGACCTATCACGGTACGCCGACGTTGACATGGTGGCAGGGCCACGTCGTGGAAGGACACGGCCAAGGTGTTGACATGATCGAGAGCGTCCACTACACGCCCATCGCCACGGTCCGCGCCGGCAACGGCCTCTACGCCGATCTGCACGACTTCCAGATCACCTCCCAGGGGACGGCGTGGATAACCGCATTCGCGCCCGAGCACTGGAACCTGAGCGCCTACACCGGCCCCCCGAAGGGTCTGATCGACGACGGCGTCGTACAGGAGATCGACATCAAGACCGGGCTGGTGATGTTTCAGTGGGACGCGCTGGGACACGTGGCAATCGCCGACACCCACGTGCACATCCCCGGCTCCCAGACAACGGTGCTCGATTACTTCCACGTCAACTCGATCGACCCGCTGCCCGACGGCGACCTGCTGATCTCGTCGCGCAACACGTGGGCGACGTACCTGGTCAGCGAGACGACGGGCGCCGTCATCTGGCAACTCGGCGGCAAGCACAGCAGCTTCACCCTGGGGGCGGGGGTCAGCTTCGCCTGGCAGCACGACGCGCAACTCCTCCCCGACGGCACGATCAGCGTGTTCAACAACGATGCCTCGCCCCCGGAGGCCAAGCAGTCGAGCGTGCTCGACATCGCGTTGGACCCGACCGCCCGCACGGCGACGCTCGTTCGCCAGATCACCTACCCCGGCCAGGGGATCCTGTCCGACAGCCAAGGCGACGTGCAGCTGCTTCCGAACGGCGATGACTTCGTCGGCTGGGGCCAAGCCGGTGAGGTCTCCGAGTTCACACCAACCGGCCCGCTCACCTTCGACATGCATCTCGCGACACCCGCCAGCACCTACCGCGCGTTTCGTTACCCGTGGGACGCCCAACCCGCGACGCGGCCCGCGCTCGCCGCCGGGACCCGGGGCAGCGGCGTGACCGAGCTCTACGCGAGCTGGAATGGCGCGACCGACGTCGCCAGCTGGCGCGTGCTCGCCGGCAGTTCACCGACGACACTGGCAACGATCGGAACCTATCCCTCGACGGGCTTCGAGACCGCTATCCTCGCCCCCACCACGGCACCCTACATCCGCGTCCAAGCACTCTCCGCCGCCGCGGCGGTGCTGCGCAGCTCGAACGTCCTCAAGAGCTGACCGGCGCTCGAGTCGACCGCGCCGCCGTGGACAGCGCACCCGAGCGAGTTCGGCTGACGGCCCGGCGTCGCGGCGACCGACCCGAGCTACCGCTCCTCCGGTGACCCACGCCGGCCATCGATCGCCCCGCGGTCGCGACCGCGCGCCCTGAGGTACCGATCGCAGCGGCGGCGCCGTAACCGGCGTTGGTGACGCACGAGCACTTCGGTTGACGCCCCCGGTCGCGGCCCGGGCACAGGCCGCTCACCGAGGACGAGAACAGGGTCCCATTCACGGTGCTTGGTCGAGGAGCCGCGCCGTCGGCGCCGACTGGTCGGCGCGTGTGGCGGCGTGCCTCACCAGGTACCGGAGGTCTTTGTGACGTTTTCGCAGGCTCCGTGCGGACTCGTTTTCGTCGGGATCCTGCAGGTGCGGGTTACCATGCCGTTGGCGGCGCGCGCGAGCGTGAACTTGTCGCCGGTCGAGATTGACGTGACGGTCAGCTGATAGGTCGTCGCGGTACCGCTCGCTGCGCTCAAGTACGCACCTGTGGTGGTCTTCTTGCTGGTGGCGATCGTTGGCTCGTAGGTGCTCAATACCTTCTTGCTGATGCCGGCGTAGCCGCCGCCGTCATCGAGCGATGCCGTCGCGGTCGCGATCCTGGCCGTGTGCGTCAAGGCGATCGCCGCCGTGTCGTCGGCCTTGTTGCGCGTGCCCAGGAAGGTCGGTATCGCGATCGCCGCGAGGACGCCGATTATCGCGATAACGACCAGTAACTCGATCAGCGTAAAGCCATCATCGACGGCGAGCCGTTGACGCCAGCGGCACATGACAGGACATCGGCATACCGCCGCGAGCGCGCGAGCACAACCGTCCGATGCGACGATTTGCGGTCGGATCTCTGACAACGCCCGCCGCCAACGTGTTCTGGGCGTGACGCGCCGAGCTGAGCCTTGGACGGCGTTCAGCGATCGCTGGGTCGCAGCGCAGAGCGCGACCGCTGCGTTGGACGGTGATCAAAGCATGACCAGGGCGGCGCAGCCACCGACCCCAAACGAACTGGACGAACGCCGAAACCGGTCAGCGACCTCGCCCTGCGCCTATCCCTCGTCGATCGCCGATATCGCTCGGTCGTAGGCGTAGGCGGGAGTCGTGCCGCTGATGTACGCGCCCTGCAGGACAATCGTGTG
>DASRZB010000268.1:0-7453 GCA_035653855.1 Acidothermaceae bacterium
GACGTCGAGGTAGTTGTCGGGTTCGTCGAGTAGCAGCACGTCGTCCGGACCGCGCAACAGCGCCTCCAGTACGAGCCGCTTCTGCTCACCACCCGACAACGTCGCGACCAGTCGGTACTCGCAGCGGCCAAAGGTCAAGCCGAGCGCCTCGACGGTGCAGACGTCCCACGCCACTTCGGCCTCGTACCCGCCCGCGTCACCCCAGTTCGCGAGGGCGTGCGCATACCGGAGTTGGGTCGGTTCGTCGTCGGTTTCCATCATCGCGAGTTCGGCGGCCGCGACCTCGGCGCCCGCGACGCGCACGCCCGGTGGCGACACCGAGAGCAACAGGTCGCGCACCGTGGTGTTGTCCTGTACAGACCCGATGAACTGGCGCATCACGCCAAGGCCGCCGCTGCGACCGATCGTGCCGCCCTGTGGCGCCTCGTCGCCCGCGACCAAGCGCAGCAGCGTCGTCTTCCCTGCACCGTTCGCGCCGACGAGGGCGACCTTCGCACCCTCGCCAACCCGAAAGCTCACGTCATCGAGCAGCAGCCGACCGTTCGGCAGCAGGTGCCGAACCGACACGACATCAACATGACCCACGTGCATGCAGTCTGGGCCATCACTGGCCCAGACCGCACCCGAGTATGGTTACGCCGCCGCGGCAGCCCCGACCGAAACCGAACCCGAAGTTGCAGGCTCGAGAGCCTCGCGAACGATGTCGGCAACGTCAGCCACCAACCGGACGACGAGGTCGGCAAGCACCGCTGCAGGCACGTCGTCGAGGTCGGGACCATTGCGCTGCGGCAAGAAGATGGTCTTCAACCCCGCACGATGCGCAGCCAAGAGCTTCTGCTTCACGCCACCGATCGGCAACACCCGACCGTTCAGCGTGACCTCACCGGTCATGCCGACATCGGACCGCACCGGACGCCCAGTGGCAAGCGACGCAAGCGCCGTCACCATCGTGACGCCGGCCGACGGGCCGTCCTTGGGCACCGCACCAGCGGGCACGTGCAGGTGAATCGCCTGCTCGAACCGCGAGGCGTCGATCCCAAGCGACGAGCCGTGAGACCGCAGGTACGACAACGCGATGTGTGCGGATTCTTTCATCACGTCGCCGAGCTGGCCGGTCAATGTCAGCCCGGTCTCACCCGCCATCGCGGTGGCCTCGATGAAGAGCACGTCACCACCAGCGCCGGTCACTGCGAGGCCGGTCGCAACACCAGGAACGGCGGTGCGTTCGGCACTCTCGGGAGTGAACCTCGGTCGCCCGAGAAACTCGGTGAGCGTCGAAACGGTCACGTGCACCGGCACGTTCTCCGGCGCCGATGCAATTCGGGTCGCGGCCTTGCGCAGCACCCGCGCGATCGCCCGCTCCAGCTGGCGCACGCCGGCTTCACGTGTGTGCTCACCAGCAATCAGCCGCAACGCGTCGTCGTCTATGTCAACCTCGGTCGCGTCAAGAGCCGCACGCGACAATTGCCGTGGCAGCAGGTGGTTGCGCGCGATCGAGACCTTCTCGTCCTCGGTGTAACCGTCGAGCCGCACGACCTCCATGCGGTCGAGCAACGCGTCGGGGATGGTGTCCAACACGTTTGCGGTCGCGAGGAAGAGCACGTCCGATAGGTCAAGCTCAAGTTCGAGGTAGTGGTCGCGGAACGTGTGGTTCTGCGCGGGGTCAAGCACTTCGAGTAGCGCACTCGCGGGATCACCCCGATAGTCCGACCCGATCTTGTCGACCTCGTCGAGCAGCACGACCGGGTTCATCGAACCGGCCTCACGAATCGCGCGCACGATGCGACCAGGCAGGGCGCCGACGTACGTGCGACGGTGCCCGCGGATCTCGGCTTCGTCCCGCACGCCACCAAGTGACACCCGGACGAACTTGCGATCCAGCGCACGCGCGACCGATTCGCCAAGCGACGTCTTGCCAACCCCAGGAGGCCCGACGAGTGCCAGTACGGCACCACTGCCACGACCCCCGACGAGCTCGAGACCGCGCTCGGCACGCCGGGCTCGGATCGCGAGGTGTTCGACGATCCGGTCCTTCACGTCGTCCAAGCCCTCATGGTCGGCGTCGAGGATCGCACGGGCAGCGGTGATGTCAGTGCTGTCCTGCGTGCGGGCGTTCCACGGCAGCTCAAGCACGGTGTCGAGCCAGGTGCGGATCCAGCCCGCTTCGGGGCTCTGATCGCTGCCGCGCTCGAGCTTGCCGACCTCACGCAGTGCGGCCTCTCGAACCTTCTCCGGCAAGTCGGCCTTCTCGACCCGTGCTCGGTAGTCCTCTGCGCCGTCGGGTTCGTCCTCGCCGAGTTCCTTGCGGATCGCGGCAAGCTGCTGGCGCAGCAAGAACTCGCGCTGCGTCTTCTCCATGCCTTCGCGAACCTCGTCGCGGATCCGGCCACTGACCTCGAGTTCGGCGAGTTGTGCGCGCGCCCACTCAGACAGCTTTTCCAACCGGACGTCGACATCCGCGGTCTCGAGCAACCACAGCTTCTGGTCGGTGTCGAGATAGGACGCGTAGCCGGCGAGATCTGACAGCGTCGCGGCGTCGTTGACCCGCTGGACCGTGTCGATCACCTGGTAGGCGCCACGCAGCTGCAGGATCGAAATCACCAGCGCGCGATAGTCGGCGGCAAGCTCAGCGGTTCGCGGTGTCGCCGACGAATCCTCGATCAGCGTTGCCTGCACCCACAGTGCCGCGCCCGCGCCCGACACGCCCGCGCCGATCCTGGCGCGCTGCACACCTCGGACGACGACAGCCTGGCCGCCCTGCGGCAGCCGGCCGACCTGCTCGATGACGGCGAGAACGCCGTGGCTTGCGTAGGCCCCCTCATTGCGGGGGACGATGAGCAGCCGCGAATCGCTTGCGTTCCTCGCGGCGTCGACGGCTGCCTGCGTCCCCGCGTCGAGGGCGATCGGGGCCACCATGCCGGGCAGGATGACCTCGTCATCCAGCCAGAGCACGGGAAGTTCGACGACCTCGTCCGGCCGCGAATCTGAAGAATTGTTCGGCATGTGCCGCCTCCTTGAGTCTCCTAGGCTCAACTCGTTGCGAGCCGCGGTACTTCCCGACCGGCGTTCGCTCACAGCGTGCCCAGCGTCCGGTGCCGGCAACTGGGTCGGGGCATCCAGCGCCGCAGTCGACGACGAAGGCGACTTCGTGATCGCCTACCGGGTCACAACGGCGGGCAAGCGGGGGTCGCAGGTCGTCATCGCCCAAAGCGGGGACGGCGTGGGGCTGACGACCGTGGGTCGCTTGGACAAGGACCGCTTCGGCGCCGAGTCGCTCGAGCGCCCAGCGATCGTGCGCACGGAGGCCGGTCGATGGCGTCTCTACGTCTCATGCGCCACTCCCGGCAGCAAGCACTGGCGCATCGATGCGGTCGAGGCGGACGATCCGGCGGGCACCGGGTCGCGGTGGCAGGCTTGGATCTGCTGCCACCCGCTGGATCTCCCTGGCGAAGAAGACCGCATGTACACCCGCTACGCGACAAGCAACGACGGCCTGACCTGGACCTGGGGCGCGATCGGGCTTTCCGGTCGCGCCGGCGCGTGGGACGCGAGGGGTGCGCGGATCACCGCGGTGCTGGCAGATGGGCGCGCTTCCTACGACGGGCGGGCCACGAAGGAGGAGAACTTCTCCGAACGCACCGGCCTCGCGGTGCAGACGATACGGACCGAACTGATCGACCCGTAGTCCGCTACTGCGCGGCCGGGTCGCGCCGATGCCGCGTCACCAGAGTGCGCGCGAACAAGTCGGCGTCCGGCGGGTAGCGGACTTCTTCGAGGGTCAGCGCATGCGCCGCCGCAACCCTCGCCGCCGCTGATCGGTCCCTGCCGGCCAAAACGGCGGCCGGCCACTCGACGTCCCGCTTGCCGTCTCCGACTTCGAGCAAGGTGCCGATCAACGAACGCACCATCGAGTGGCAGAACGCGTCGGCTTCGATGCGCGCGATGGCGACGCCGACGTCGTCGCGAACCCACTCGAGCACGAGCAACGTTCGCACCGTTGTCGCTCCCTCGCGCCGTCGGCAAAAAGAGGCGAAGTCGTGCTCGCCGAGAAGCAGTGCGGCCGCCGCGTTCATCGCGTCGAGGTCGAGCGGGTGCGGATGCGCAAGGGTGTCGTGGCGGCGCGGCGGGAAGAACCAGTGATCGGCGACGCGGTAGGAGTAACGCCTGCTCAACGCGGCGAATCGCGCGTGGAAACCGCTGGGTGCGACGGTGACCGATCGCACGCGGACGTCGAGCCCCAAGACGCCGTTGAGGCGACGTGCCACGGCGTCCGGCCCCGCATCCCCGGCGAGCATCGCCTGCAGCGGATCAGCGTCAGCAGGGACGTCGACGTGCGCGACTTGGGCGCGCGCGTGCACACCGGCGTCAGTGCGACCGGCGATGGTGACCAGCGGCGGCGTCGGCAGGCGCAGCACCGTCGCGAACGCCGGTTCGAGGACACCCTGCACTGTTCGCAGGCCGGGTTGACGAGCCCAGCCGAAGAAGGCGGTGCCGTCGTAGCCGAAGTCGACCCTCAGTCGCACGAGCGGAACGAGCCCGGTCATCCCGTGATCGGGATGGCCGGGCTCGTCGATGTCTTGCGGGCTGTCGTTGCTGCTCAGGCGTTGTCCTCGGTCCCTGCGTCCTTCTTCGCGGCCTCGGCGGCCTCGTCGGCGATCTCTTCGAACGCGATGGCGTCGCCGGCGATTTCGGCCGACTCGTCGTCGCCGATCTCCCCAGCTAGCTCCTCGGCCTGCGCCGCCGCTTCGTCTGCTTCGGCAGCCGCGAGCGTGGCACCCTCGACGTCACCCTCGGCCTCGGCGTCCTCGGCGGCTTCGGCAGCCTCTTGTGCCTTGGCGTCGAGGGCCTCGAGGTCCGCAACCTTGCTTGCCGGCGCAGCGGCTGCGGTCTTCGTGGCACGATCCTTGGCACCGCGGCGGGTTGCCCCGGTTGCCTCGGCCACCACTTGCTCGGCCAGGGGCTCGACGAGCTCGATGACCGCCATCGGAGCGTTGTCGCCCTTGCGCGGCCCGAGCTTCACGATGCGGGTGTAGCCACCGGGCCGGTTGGAGTAGCGCGGACCGATGTCGGTGAACAGACCGTGCACGACCGTCTTGTCGCGTACGACCGTCATCACCTGGCGGCGCGAGTGCAGGTCGCCCCGCTTGGCCTTGGTGACCAGGCGCTCGGCCACCGGACGAAGGCGCTTGGCCTTGGCCAGCGTCGTCGTGATGTGACCGTGCTCGAACAACGCGGTCGCGAGGTTCGCGAGAATGATCCGCTCGTGCGACGAGCCGCCGCCGAGGCGGGGTCCCTTCGTGGGCGTCGGCATTTCCTGGCCTTCCTAGGTCACTTGTTCAGTACGCGAAGAACCGGTGAAGCGGATCTCAGAGCTGTTCGGTCTCCGCGTAGTTCTGGTCCTGGTCATCGAAGTCGGCGTCGTCATCGTCGCCGGCGTAGACAACGCTGCTCGGGTCGAATCCGGGAGGCGCGTCCTTCAGGTTCAAGCCCATCTCGATCAGCTTGGCCTTGACCTCGTCAATCGACTTCGCACCGAAATTGCGGATGTCGAGCAGGTCGGCCTCGCTGCGCGAGACCAGCTCGCCAACCGTGTGGATGCCCTCACGCTTGAGGCAGTTGTACGACCGCACGGTGAGGTTCAGGTCTTCGATCGGCAGGGCCAAATCTGCGGCGAGTGCGGCGTCGGTCGGTGAAGGACCGATGTCGATGCCCTCGGCGTCGATGTTCAGCTCGCGCGCAAGACCGAACAACTCAACGAGCGTCTTGCCAGCACTGGCAACGGCGTCGCGCGGACGCATGCATGGCTTGGTTTCGACGTCCACGATGAGCTTGTCGAAGTCCGTGCGCTGCTCGACTCGGGTCGCCTCGACCTTGAAGGTGACCTTCAAGACCGGGGAGTAGATCGAGTCGATCGGGATGCGACCGATCTCGTGGCTCGGCTGCTTGTTGCCGTTCGCCTGCACGTAACCACGGCCGCGCTCGACAGTCAGCTCGATCTCGAGCTTGCCCTTGCCGTTCAGGGTCGCGATCTTCAGCTCGGGGTTGTGCACCTCGACGCCCGCGGGCGGCGCAATGTCGGCCGCGGTGACGTCGCCGGGTCCCTGCTTGCGCAGGTACATGACGACCGGCTCGTCGTGCTCGCTGGAGACGACGAGTTCCTTGATGTTCAGGATGATCTCGGTGACGTCTTCCTTCACTCCGGGCACGGTCGAGAACTCGTGCAGCACGCCTTCGATGCGGATGCTCGTGACGGCCGCGCCAGGAATCGACGACAGCAGGGTGCGGCGAAGCGAGTTGCCGAGCGTGTAGCCGAAGCCTGGCTCGAGGGGCTCGATGACGAAACGTGAGCGAACGTCGTCGACGCCATCTTCACTAATGGTTGGGCGTTGTGCGATGAGCACGATTTCCTCCGGTTCTCGCAGGCGACCGCTATTTGACGCCGCGAGTAGTTGGGACCTGCACCGCGCGAGCCGGTCGGTGACCGGCGCGCGACGGCGTACTACTTGGAGTAGAACTCGACAATCAGCTGCTCTTGCACCTGAGTGTCGATGACCTGACGAACCGGCAGTGAATGCACGAGCACCCGCAACCGGCTAGGCAGTACTTCGAGCCACGCCGGTGCCGGCTTATCGCCGGCAACTGCGCGGGCAATGATGAACGGGTCGAGTTCGCGGGACTTCTCGGCTACCTCGACGATGTCGCTCTCGGAGACCCGGTAGCTCGGGATGTCGACCCGGTGGCCGTTGACCAGGAAGTGGCCGTGGCGCACGAACTGGCGCGCCTGGTCACGACTGGACGCAAATCCCGAACGATAGACGACGTTGTCGAGACGACTCTCGAGGATGCGCAGCAGGTTCTCGCCAGTCCGGCCGGACTTGCCGCTCGCCTCTTCGTAGTAGCCGCGGAACTGCTTCTCAAGGACGCCGTAGATGCGCGCGCACTTCTGCTTCTCGCGCATCTGCAGCAGGTACTCGCTGTCCTTGGTGCGACCGCGACCGTGCTCACCCGGGGGGTAAGGACGGATCTCGATCGGGCACTTCGGCGAGTCACACTTGGCGCCCTTGAGAAAGAGCTTGGTCTTCTCCCGACGGCATCGCTTGCAGTCGGGGCCGGTGTACCTGGCCATGGTCAGACCCTCCGGCGCTTCGGCGGACGGCACCCGTTGTGGGGTACCGGAGTGACGTCTTGGATCGAACCGACCTCGAGGCCAACGGCCTGCAGGGAACGGATCGCGGTCTCGCGGCCGGAGCCCGGACCCTTCACGAAGACGTCGACCTTGCGCATGCCGTGCTCCTGCGCCCTGCGGCCCGCTGACTCAGCGGCCATCTGGGCGGCGAAGGGGGTCGACTTGCGCGAACCCTTGAAGCCGACGTGGCCGGCGCTCGCCCACGCGATCACCGCACCCGTCGGGTCAGTGATCGACACGATCGTGTTGTTGAACGTGCTCTTGATG
>DASRZB010000269.1:0-9907 GCA_035653855.1 Acidothermaceae bacterium
GCTCTGTCCCCCACACCCGCTGACTGATCAGCAGGCACGGGGAATGCACGGAGACCACCGGCAGCTGGTGGTAGTCCATAAGACGGCGCACCGTGTCGAGATCTTGACTGACGGGATCACCAGACACCATCAACTCGACGCCGTCGTAGCCCAGCCGGGCAGCGACCTCGAATGCGACGGCAGTCGATTCAGGCCACACTGACGAGGTCGACAGAGCCACTAGCGGGCTGGCTGTCACCCGTTCCAGTGCCGACCCGTCCGATGCAGTGCTCACTCCCCGAGCCTACGACGACGCAGGCCGACACACCGGCCGGTGCACATCGACGTCCGGCTCCGATGGGTTAGGGCCTAGTGTTTGCGCATGCCAAGCAAGCCATCGCCGCAGTCGAAGACGTCCGGTCGAGCCGAACCGGCGCACCCGACGATCCCGACACAGTCACATCCCGGAGGCGCCGCTGCCGGTGAACGCACTCCGTTGCCCGAAACGGGTCTCGACTTCGCCCGCGAGTGGGTCGAGTTCGTCGATCCCGCCGACGCCGAGCAGATCTTTCGCTGCGACCTCACGTGGCTGACGTCGAGTTGGGGATGCATCTTTGGCAACGGTTGCCATGGCATCGTGCCGGGGCGTGCGGCCGACGGCTGCTGCAGCCACGGCGCTTTCTACTCCGGTCGCGCCGACGAGAAGCGGGTCCGCACGTTTGCCGAGCAACTCACACCGGAAACCTGGCAGTACTACAAGAAGGGTCAGAAGGGCTTCACCGAACTCGAGGACGGCAAGCGACGCACCCGCAGAGTCGACGGTGCTTGCATCTTCTTGAACCGTCCGGGCTTCGAGGGCGGCTCGGGCTGCTCGTTGCACAGCCTCGCGTTGACGATCGACCGGCACCCGCTGGAGACCAAGCCCGACGTGTGCTGGCAACTCCCGATCCGCCGCACGTTCGATTGGGTCGACCGACCTGACGAGACCAAGGTGCTGATCGTCACGATCGGCGAGTACGACCGCAGAGGCTGGGGCTCGGGCGGCCACGAACTCACCTGGTGGTGCACGAGCTCACCAGAAGCCCACGGCGCACGTGATCGGGTCTACGTCTCCTACGGTCCTGAGCTGACCGAGTTGATGGGCGTCCAGGGCTACGCAGAACTGGTCGCGCATTGCGAGCGGCGAATCGCCTCGAAGACGCCAGTCGCGCCGCACCCTGCCGATCCGAAGTAATCCCACCCACAACCTGCGTCGTCAGCCGGGTAACTGTCCGCGCGCGGCACTAGCCTGCAGCCATGCCCAAGAGCACCCCCGGTACCGCCAAACAGGCCTTCCGCTGCGGCGAGTGCGGCTGGGAATCACTGAAATGGGTGGGCCGCTGCGGTGAGTGCCAGGCATGGGGGACCATCGAGCAACCCGGACTGCTTCGACTTCGCAGCGTCGCGGCAACGTCAGTCACTGCGGCCGCGCGGCCCATCGGTGATATCGATGCCGAGTCGGCCCGAAGCGTCGCGACCGGCGTCGACGAGCTCGACCGGGTGCTCGGCGGTGGCTTGGTGCCCGGCGTCGTTGTGCTCTTGGCCGGTGAACCGGGTGTGGGCAAGTCGACCCTCGTCCTCGACGTCGCGTCGAAGTTCGCCACTCCCGGCGCCCGCACGCTCTACGTCACCGGTGAAGAATCGACGGCACAGGTGCGGCTACGGGCGGGTCGCATCAAGGCATTGTCGCCCGACCTCTTCTTGGCCGCCGAAACCGACATCGGCGCGGTCTTAAAACACCTCGACGAAGTCAATCCACGCCTGCTGATCGTCGACTCGGTGCAAACCATGGCCATCGCGGACGTCGACGGCTCGGCAGGCGGAGTCACCCAGGTTCGTCAGGTCGCGGCGGCCCTGATCGCCGTCGCCAAAGAGCGAGGCATCGCCACCGTGCTGGTCGGCCACGTCACCAAGGACGGGTCGATCGCCGGGCCTCGCGTGCTCGAACATCTCGTCGATGTGGTGCTGCAGTTCGAGGGTGAGCGACACTCACGACTGCGGCTGGTCCGGGCGATCAAGAATCGTTATGGCGCGTGCGACGAGGTCGGCTGTTTCGACCTGACCGAAGAAGGCATTGTGGGCCTTGCCGATCCGAGCGGCCTCTTCCTCTCGCGGCGCGGCAAGCCGGTGCCGGGCACCTGCGTGACGGTGGCACTCGAGGGTCGCCGTCCACTGGTGGCAGAAGTGCAGGCGCTGGTGGCAAAGTCGAACTTGACGATGCCGCGACGTACGACTTCGGGTCTCGACGCGGGCCGAGTATCCATGGTGCTGGCGGTAATTGAGCGGCGAGCAAAGATCCTGCTCGGCGGGGCAGACATCTTCACCGCCACCATCGGCGGCGTGAAGCTGACCGAACCGGCAGGAGATTTAGCTGTCGCACTCGCGGTCGCGAGCGCCGAGAAGGACACGCCGCTGCGGCCAGGTCTCGTGGCCGTCGGCGAGGTTGGGCTGGCCGGCGAGGTGCGTCGCGTCGAGGGAGTCGGCCGGCGCCTCATGGAGGCGGCACGTCTCGGATTCACCCTCGCACTGGTGCCACCGGACTCAGGGCCGGTACCACCCGGCGTCCATTCGATCGAGGTTTGCGATCTCGGAGAAGCGATCCAGTACGCGCTCGCGGGCACCGGATAGGATCGCCGCATCGACCACGCGGTAGTTCGACGCACAGTACTTCGACGTAGAGTACGGGGAGCCTGGTGCCAGTCAACGATCGGTTCGACCGGACCGTCGACGAGAAGCTGAGGGCCACTCTCGCGACGATCGCGCCTGGCACCGACCTGCGCGATGCACTCGAACGCATTCTGCGCGGCAACACCGGGGGCCTGATCGTGCTCGGCTACGACAAGACCGTCGAGTCGTTGTGTACCGGCGGTTTCAATCTCGACATCGAGACTTCAGCACCACTGATGCGCGAGATCTGCAAGATGGACGGCGCTATCGTGCTCGACAACACCGGCACCCGAATCCTCAAAGCCAACGTGCACTTGCAGCCGGACCCTTCGATCCCGACGAGCGAGTCCGGCACCCGGCACCGCAGCGCCGAACGCACCGCGAAGCAGACGGGATATCCGGTGATCTCGGTGAGCCAGTCGATGCGCATCATCGCGCTCTACGTCGGCGGCAGGCGCTACGTGCTCGACGATTCCGGTGCGATCCTGTCGCGGGCGAACCAGGCATTGGCGACTCTCGAACGCTACAAGCTGCGCCTCGATGAGGTGAGCGGAACCCTCTCTGCGCTGGAAATCGAGGACCTTGTCACGGTCCGCGACGCCGCGGCGGTGGCGCAGCGCCTCGAGATGGTTCGCCGGATCGCGAGCGAGATCGAGGGCTACGTCGTCGAGCTCGGCACCGATGGCCGCCTCCTGAGCCTGCAACTCGACGAGCTCCTTGCCGGTGTCGAACCCGAACGCGAACTCGTCGTCCGCGACTACCTGCCTTCGGGAAGCAAGAAGTCACGCACGCCCGACGACGTGCTGCGCGACTTCGACATGCTGTCTGCATCCGAGCTACTCGACCTCAGCACGATCGCGCGGGTGATGGGCTACGCGGCCGGAGCTGACGCACTCGACGCGCCGGTGAGCCCGCGTGGCTACCGGCTGCTCGCCAAAGTCCCGCGGCTGCCGAACCTCGTCGTTGATCGTCTTGTTGAGCATTTCGGTGGCTTGCAGAAGCTGCTCGCCGCGGGCATCGACGATCTACAGGCGGTCGAAGGCGTCGGGGAGAACCGGGCGCGCAGTGTGCGTGAGGGCCTGTCGCGACTCGCCGAGTCGTCGATCCTCGAGCGCTACGTCTGAGCTGCTGCGTAAGCGGGATTCAGACCGCAACCGACAACAGCGCCTGCAGGTGAACGAGCAACACCGGCCCACCGCGTCCGGTGCTAATACCGTCATGGCGAAGCACGTCGATGACGTAGTCCGGAAGTCCTGAAGGTCGCTCGCCTAAGGACACCAACTCGTCCTCGTCGTGAACAGCGATGACCTGATCGACGATCACACCCATGGCGTCGATGCCCGAGGCCATCACCAGGACGTCGCCCCTGGCGCCCGGGTGGCTGCCTACTCGCAAGTCGGCGACCGGGAGCGGAGTGCCGCGCAACTCCAGCAGCCCGCTGATCGGCGGCGTCATGCCGGGCAGGACATCGAGCCCGTCGAGCCTGACGACCTCGCGTACCTCGTCGAGCCGGCACGCGAGATTGCGCTCGCCGAGACGGAAGGTGATGTAACCGATCATGGCGTCTCCCGCGTCCTGAACCTGGCCGACTTGGTGGCCTTGGCGGTCCGCTCGGCCTGCGTCGCCAACCGCAGACACAGGTCGACCAACTCCGCGGCACTGCGGCCCCCGAAGAACGCGGACACCTCTTCCGCAGGCAAGTCACCAACCGTTGCCGCAGCGGCTCGGTAGGCCCGGCCCGCGGCGGCGGGTTCGCCCTGCCGATCAAGTGCGCCGGCAAGCAATATCAGGGCCGATGCCGAATCGGGCTGAAGATAGACGGCCTGGCGCAACTCCCTGACCGCGTCCGCATCGCGACCCAGATTCACCAGCGCCTCGCCGCCGATCAGATGGGGCTCCACCAGCATCGGGTCGGCCTTGGCGGCGCGGCCAGCGGCGCCGACCGCATCGCAATAGCGCCCCTTCGCCAGCGCCTCCCGAGCGGTGGCCACCAGCTCCTGGGCACTAGCGCCGGTTGCGCTTGCGGCGGCCGCGGATCGCGGCGAAGCGCGTCGGTCCGCAGGTCGATGTGAGGCGCTTCGCGCTACCTCTTGCCGAGCGGGCTCGGAAGCCCGGCGGACGCGTTGCGGCGGCACCGCCGGTGCTGTCTTGATCGGGGCCGATGGCGTTTCCGGAAGGTCACGCCGACGCTCGGTGCGACCACGTCGTTCGGGCAGCAGGATCGGCGCATCGCCCGCCTCCGTACGGCGATCGGGCAACGTCGCTCGACCTTGTGGACCGTCGTCCCGGCGATACACGAACGCATCGCCAAGCGGCACCAGCGTGAACGCCTCACTCATCTGCCACAACGTTTCTGAGTGGCCGAGGAACAAGTAGCCGCCGTCACCAAGGGTGGTGTGGAAGCGGGACATCAGTGCTTTTGTCGTCGTCCGGTTGAAGTAGATCGTCACGTTGCGACACAGCAACAAATCGACCTCACCGCTGTCGAAGGGCGGTGCCTCGGTGATGAGGTTGTGCAGTTGCAGATCGACCAGCTCACGTACATCGTCCTTGACCGAGTACGAACCGTGGTCGATGTCGAACCAACGGCCTAGGTCGATCGGGTCCGCCATCTGCACGGCCCGCGCGCCGTAGCGACCGGCGTCCGCGAACGCGAGCGCGGTGGCCGAGACGTCCGACCCGACGATCCTGACGTGCTCGCGAGTAGCCATCGGCATCAGTTCGCGGACCAGCATCGCCAGGCTGTACGGCTCTTCGCCCGTCGAGCAGCCGGCACTCCAGATCGTCAGCGGGCGGTTCAAGGCCGTCGACCGGCGGATCAACTCTGGCAGGACGTGCTGGCGAAGCGCGCGAATCTGCGGCGGGTTCCGAAAGAAGTGGGTCTCCTGGATCGTCACGACGTCGATCAGCTGCTGACGCTCGGATGCACCACCGGGACCGCTGAGCATCGCGAGATACACGGCCGGCGAACTAGCACCACTGGCCTCCATACGGCCCGCGACGGCAAAGGTCAACGAGTCGCGGCGACTCTCGTCGTGGACCAAGCCGGCGCTCGTCTCCAAGAGCTTGCGCAGGAGGTTGAACTCCTCGTCGGTCAGCGAAAACTTCATCGCTCACCCCCGAGCGAGTGGCCTTGCAGAATCGCGACGAGCGCACCTGCGATCTCGATGAGCGGCAGTTGGCGCTGCACTGCGCCGCAGGCGGCCGCCGCTGCCGGCATGCCCCACACCGCGCTCGACTCTTCGTCCTGACCGATCGTGATCGCGCCCGCGTTTCGCATCGCTTTAAGCCCGACGGCGCCGTCGCGACCCATCCCGGTGAGCAGTACCCCGATCGCCCGCGGACCAACAGCGCGCGCAACGCTCTCGAACGTTGCGTCGACGCCCGGCACATTGAACTGGGTCGGTGGCGGATGCTCGATGCTGACGCGCAGATGCTCGTTGACAACAAGGTTGCGCGCACTCGGAGCGATCGTGACGGTGCCCGGCGCCAAGCGAATACCCGGCGTTGCTACCCCAACGGGAAGCGCGCACAATCCGTCGAGCCAAGTTGCCAGACCCTCGATGAAACCGTCCGCCATGTGTTGCACGACGACGACCGCCGGCGTGAAGTCGCCGGGCAACGCCCCGAGCAGATGAGCAAGTGCTTGCGGCCCACCGGTCGAAGCGCCGATCGCCACCAGGTCGACAGTGGGTTCTGCGCTAGCTCGCCCAAGCAAGGCGGACGTCGCCCCTGCCGCAGATTGCGCACGGGTCTTCAGGCGCCCTCGCGGATGGGTGATGACGCGCACTCTCGACGCGACTCGCACACCACGGCGCAGCGCCTCCGCATACGACGCCCGGTCGGCGTCGCGTGCGGTCGGTCTTGCCACAACGTCGATCGCACCGGCGGCCAGGGCGGCGGCGGCCCGCGCGGCGTCCACTTCGGTCGAGCACACGAGGATGGGCGTCGGGACGCTGGCCATGATCCGTTCGATGATCTCGATGGCGGCGGTGCCCGGTAGTTCGAGGTCGAGGACGACGGCCGCGGGTCGTAGCCGCTCGATCAAGGCGATGGCGTCGCGTCCGGTGCGCGCCTCGCCGACCACACAAAGGCCCGGATCGGCCGTGATCGCCGCACGAAGGAACCGGCGCTCGATCACAGAGTCCTCGACCAGCACAACGGTGACCGCCGACTGCTCCTGGACGTCTAGGTGCGAGGCCGAGACCGCGCTGGCGCTGGCCGAGGTTGACGCTTCGCGCGCAACCGACACCTAAGCGCTCCTCGGTCCGGAAGCCCGCCGCGGGCTCCTCCCCAATGACTCCTTAACCTGTCGTCTGAAGTGGCGACTTTCTTAAGACAACCTGGGAGCGCCCCGGGCGTGGAGGCGCCGATAGTCCGCGAGCTCCTCGACTGGTACCGGCACGCTGCCCGGCAGCTTCCATGGCGGGACCCGGCCGCCACGCCGTGGGCGGTGCTGGTCAGCGAGATCATGCTCCAGCAGACCCCGGTCGCGCGGGTGTTGCCCGCCTACGAGCAGTGGATCGCCCAGTGGCCGACCCCCGCCGCCCTCGCCGCAGCCACGCCCGGCGACGCGGTTCGCGCCTGGGGCCGGCTTGGCTATCCGCGCCGGGCCTTGCGGCTGCACGCCGCGGCGACGACCGTCGTCGCGCACCACGGCGGGGAGGTGCCTGCCGACTACGCGCAGCTGCGCGCACTGCCCGGCATCGGTGACTACACGGCGGCCGCGGTCGCCGCGTTCGCGTTCCGGCAACGCCATGCCGTCCTCGACACCAACGTGCGCCGGGTGCTCGCCCGGGCGGTGTCGGGCGTGGCTTTGGCCTCAAGCGCCCCCACCGTCGCCGAACGTCGCGTCGCGAGCACGCTCTTGCCGGACGACGGCGAGCGTGCGGCGACGTTCAGCGTGGCGTTGATGGAGCTGGGCGCGTTGATCTGCCGCGCCCGCGCCCCACAATGCGATCGATGCCCTTCTGCGCACCGTTGCGCATGGCGACAGGCAGGCTACCCGCCCTCGGCAGCACCGGCCCGCGCAAGCCAAGGCTACGAAGGCACCGACCGGCAGGCCCGCGGCGCGGTGCTGGCGATCCTGCGGGCGCGGCCGGGACCCGCCCGCCGCGCGCAGCTGCGCGCGGCCTGGGCCGACGTCGTCCAACTCGACCGTGTCCTCGACGGCCTGGTAGCCGACGGCCTAGTCGAGCCGCTGCCCCGCAGCCGCTTTCAGCTCCCGACCTAAAACATGCCAGCTGGCGCCGCGCCCCACTACTCCGCGGCTGGCGCCGCGCCCCACTACTCCGCGACTGGCGCCGCGCCGGGCGCGGCAGCCGGATCAGCAGCGGGTGCCGCTTCGGCCAGCGGCGGCAGGTCGGGCACCAACACTGGCTTGGCCTCGCCGCGAAACGTGAACGCAGCTTCGGGAGTGTCGACACCCTCGGCGTCGACCACCACGATCTGGCCGGCCTTGAGCTCGCCGAACAGGATCTTCTCCGACAACACATCCTCGATCTCGCGCTGGATCGTGCGCCGCAACGGACGCGCCCCAAGGACCGGGTCGTACCCCTTCTTGGCGAGCACCTTCTTGGCGTCCGACGTGAGCTCGAGACCCATGTCGCGATCACGCAACCGAAGGTCGACCTTGGCGATCATCAGATCGACGATCGTCACGATTTCGTCCTCGGTCAGCTGGTGGAACACGATCGTGTCGTCGACACGGTTCAAGAACTCGGGCCTGAAGTGCTGCTTGAGCTCCTCGTTGACCTTCGCCTTCATCCGCTCGTAGTTGCCCTGCGCGTCATGCTCCTTGGAGAAGCCCATGTTGAAGCCCTTGGAGATGTCGCGCGTGCCGAGGTTCGTCGTCATGATGATGACGGTGTTCTTGAAGTCGACAACCCGGCCCTGAGCATCGGTCAACCGACCGTCCTCGAGGATCTGCAACAGCGAGTTGAAGATGTCGGGGTGTGCCTTCTCGACCTCGTCGAACAACACGACGGAGAACGGCTTGCGGCGCACCTTCTCCGTTAGCTGACCACCCTCGTCGTAGCCGACGTAGCCGGGCGGCGAACCGAACAAGCGCGACACCGTGTGCTTCTCCATGAACTCGCTCATGTCGAGCTGGATCAGGGAGTCCTCGTCACCAAAGAGGAACTCGGCGAGCGTCTTCGAGAGCTCGGTCTTACCGACACCTGACGGGCCGGCGAAGATGAACGAACCACCGGGACGCTTCGGGTCCTTCAGACCAGCACGAGTACGACGAATCGTCTGCGACAGTGCCTTGATCGCCGGCTCCTGGCCGATGACCCGCTTGTGCAGCTCGTCTTCCATGCGCAGCAGCCGCGAGGTCTCTTCCTCGGTCAGCTTGAACACCGGAATGCCCGTAGCGGTCGCGAGCACTTCGGCGATCAACTCTTCGTCGACCTCGGCGACGACGTCCATATCGCCGGCCTTCCACTCACGCTCGCGCTGCGACTTCGCTGCGAGCAGTTGCTTCTCGCGATCGCGAAGCGAGGCCGCCTTCTCGAAGTCTTGCGCGTCGATCGCGCTTTCCTTCTCGCGGCGGACGCCGGCAATCTTCTCGTCGAACTCGCGAAGGTCCGGGGGCGCGGTCATGCGACGAATGCGCATGCGCGAACCGGCCTCGTCGATGAGGTCGATGGCCTTGTCGGGCAGGAAGCGGTCGCTGATGTAGCGGTCGGCCAACTGGGCGGCCGCAACCAAAGCGCCGTCGGTGATCGAGACGCGGTGGTGCGACTCGTAGCGATCGCGGAGACCCTTGAGGATCTCAATGGTGTGCGCGAGGGACGGCTCGGCAACCTGAATCGGCTGGAACCGCCGTTCGAGCGCGGCGTCCTTCTCCAAGTGCTTGCGGTACTCATCGAGCGTCGTCGCACCGATGGTCTGCAGCTCACCTCGGGCCAGCATTGGCTTCAAGATGGACGCGGCGTCGATCGCACCCTCAGCGGCACCGGCGCCGACGAGGGTGTGCAGCTCGTCGATGAACAAGATGATGTCGCCGCGAGTACGGATCTCCTTCAGGACCTTCTTCAGCCGCTCCTCGAAGTCACCGCGGTAGCGGCTTCCGGCGACAAGTGCGCCGAGGTCGAGGGTGTACAGCTGCTTGTCCTTCAGGGTCTCGGGCACCTCACCCTTGACGATGGCCTGCGCCAGACCTTCAACGATTGCGGTCTTGCCCACACCGGGCTCGCCAATCAGCACCGGGTTGTTCTTG
>DASRZB010000270.1:0-3465 GCA_035653855.1 Acidothermaceae bacterium
AGGGATCTCAGGAGCGTCTCGCCGACCGCGTCACTGCCAAGTTGCGGCAGGGCGGCCTCCTCGCGACGGCTTACGGCGCCCGTAACGTGCGCATGGATCTCGACGGTCCGCTGCATTCGGTGTGGGAGCGCGGCCATGTGCCAGTTGCTGACCTCTGGGCCTATTACCGGCGCTATCCCTATCTGACCCGTCTCCGTGACCGGTCAGTTCTTGAGTCGGCTCTTCGCGCGGTGCTCGACGAATTCACCTGGGAGCTCGAAGGCTTTGCGCTGGCCGAGTCGTATGACGAGTCGACCAGCACGTACGGCGGGCTTGCGATCCCTCACGAGAATTCGTTCGGCCAGATCACGGACGGCACTCTGCTGGTGGCTCCGGCAATCGCGCGAGCGCAGCGGGAGAAGGAGCGGCCGCCGGTTGCGGACGTGGCTACCGCATCCGGCAACGTGCAGGTCGAGTTGGATGCACCGGCCCACCCAGGTGGGACAGAGGTACAACGACCCGCAGTCGTGGACGAGCCGCAGACGACGCGGTTCTTCGGTGTCGTCAAGGTCAGTCCCGAGCGCTACGGCCGCGACATGGGTCGAGTCGCGCAGGAAATCTTGCAGCACCTAGCGGCGGCGTCGGGAACCGAACTCGAAGTGACCATCGAGGTGAGCGCGCAGAGCAAAGAAGGCTTCACCCCCGAAACGATTCGCACGGTTACCGAGAATGCGAAGACACTGAAGTTTGACCAATTCGGCTTCGAGTCGGAGTGACCTCGCCAGAGCGGGGGCAGTCCCGCTTACGGCTGCGGATGATCCGCCCGGGTCAAGCGCAGCGTGCGCTGTGCGCGTACTGCGTGAAACTGCGAGTATCCGCAGTACGGTCCCCGGGCGTGATGGAGCCGGTCGGAGGTCGGTCTCGAGATCGCCAGTATCGAAGGCGTCGAGCTGATTGCCGACATCAATCCGGGTCACGCCGAGGACAGTTGAGCGAGCGCCGCAGCGGAGACGGTGGATGATCCTGCCTGTTCAGCGGGCCTTGGCGATGTGGGGCATGGCGTCGCGGGAGTTGAACCGCAGCTGGGTCAGTGGCTCGTCGGTCGCCCAAGCGTTGAAGGCTTTGACGTAGAGGGCGACGTGTTCGCGAGTGTCGCGGCGACGTAGCGGTTGGCCGAGCTGCTTGCGGGCACCTTGGAACATCACTTTGCGGAACAACAGCCGCGGGTCAGATTTGGCCAGGCCCGTGCCGTCGACGATGCCCTCGTACCAGGTGTCGAGGTTGGCTCGCTTATTGGCTTGCTCGACGAGGTAGCTTGCCGTGCCCGCCGCGCTTTTGATCATTCCGGTGGCAGCGGCGACCTGCTCCCCGAGACTGAGGAAATTCCGCAGCTTGGGGTGCGATTGCAGCGTTTGCACGACTTGGTGGTTGGTCACCGCCGCGGCCCCACCCGACCAGTTCAAATCGGGCCGGTTTTCGAACAGCCACACGGTGCGCACCATCGCCGCGAGCATCGTGGCGGATTTCTCGCCCTCGATCGCGAGCACGTCGGCGGCGTTGCGGCGCTTACCGGTGTCCAGAACGTCAAAGGTGCCGTCGGCGACGTCGCTGAACACAGTCAGATCCACTGGGACGTCGGCTTCCACGATCGCGGCGAGGCGGTGTTGGCCGTCGATGAGAAGCCCTTCGACGTCGAACGCGATGCCTTGGTGGGTGACAACCCATTCACCGCGTTGCATCGCCTCGGCGAAGCCACGCACCACGGATCTCGAGATTGGCCGGTTGGTGGTATTGGCCTCCAGCCATTCCGCTGCCTTCTTCGGTGTCACTGTCTGAATCTTGCTACGCAAACGAATCCACTCCTCAACCTTGTGAAACGTTCGGCCGCGACAATCATGGCAAGGTTTGTGCCGCTCACACGAGTGACCCGTGCTCCGAGGTCATCGCGCGAACTGTGGCGGGTATCCCGGCGCGTCGACCCGAACTGCTGCGCGACTGCCTGCCCCACTCAATCACCGGCGACGCCCACGAGCAGTGTGCACCAACTCTCGCGGGCAGTGGCAAAGCCGTCGACGATCTCCAATCGCGGGCCCGAGCCAAACTTCCGCTATTGCTTGATATGTGGGTGATCTTCATGGACATTTCGACGGGCCGTGGTGGCTCGTCGTTCGTGGAGATGGGGAGCTCGCATGGCTGTCGTCGGTCCGTGTCTGATCAGCTGCGTCGATGCCAACGGTTTGCCGCTGGTTCGGCTTGGGGTGCCGCTGCTGGATGAGTATCTGGAGTTCGTCGCGGGGCGGTGTCGACCGAACACGGTGTTGGCGACGGCCTTCGACTTGAAGGTGTTTTTCAGTGTGGTGGGCAAGCCGCCAGCTGAGGTGACCAGCACTGATGTGTTGGGTTTCATCACCGCGCAGCGCACGGGGGGCGACGGCCGGCGGCTGCGGTCGGTGGATGCGGATACCGGTGTTTCGTCGCGGACGGTGCGCCGCCGATTGTCGAGTGTGTCGGGGCTGTTCGGTTATCTGCATGCCCGTGGTGACATCGCATCGAACCCGGTGCCGCGCGGTTTGCCGACGCGACGTGAACGGCAACGCCCACGCCAAGGTGTTCCGCTAGTCCGCACGTCGCGAACCTTGCCGCGGATTCTGGCGCCGGACGAGGTGGATGCACTGCTGCGTGCGACTCGCACGCAGCGAGACCGCGCGATGGTGTTGGCGATGGTGCTTGGTGGGTTGCGCCGCTGCGAAGTGCTCGGTCTTCGGTTGCAGGATCTGAAAGTCGGGCAGCGCCGGGTGTTCATCACCGACGGCAAGGGCGGTCATCAGCGCATGGTGCCGATCTCGAGCCGGTTCTTCACCGCGGTCGGTGCTTACCTAGACACGGAACGGCCCGTGACTTGTGGCACGGACGCGCTTTTCGTGGTGCTGAAAGGTGCGCGTCGTGGGCAGCCGCTTTCTGCTTATGGTGTCGATGAAATTTTGGACGGTGCGCGTCGGCGCGCGGGGCTTGCGCATGCGACGTGCCACCAGTTGAGGCATACCTGTTTGACGCGGCTCCGCGAAGCGGGGATGGCGTTGGAGGCGATCCAAGCCCAAGCCGGTCACGCGTCGATCGAGTCGACCCGCATCTACCTGCACCTGGCCGATGACTGGCTCGCCAGCCAGTACCGGCGGGCTGCGGAAGCGATCGACGCCCAAGTGTTCGCCGAACACCCGGTTGCCGCGTCGATGTCGGCGAGCTCGCGGTGAGCGGGCCGTTGCTGTTGCCGAGTTGGGACGAGCTCGCCGAGCAGCGACCGATACTGGTGGCCACCGCCCGCCGTTACTTGACCCAGATCGGGTGCACGTTGCGACCAGGGTCGGTGTCGGGCGCAGATCTGGCGCTACGCAGCTTCGCCGCGTTCCTGACCGACACCGGCTCCGACGTGGTCACCGTGGCAGCGATAACACGCCGCCATATCGAGGGCTACAAGCCGTGGCTGGC
>DASRZB010000271.1:0-4612 GCA_035653855.1 Acidothermaceae bacterium
CGTTCTGGCTGAACGAGAGCGTCGGCAGCGCGCCGGCGGGCAGGCCGGCGAGGGTCACCGCGACCGTCGGGTAGTGGGAGGTGTCGATGTGCACGATCCGCATCGGGGCGGTCGCCGCCGACGCCGAACCGGCCACGAGCAGCGTGACGGCGGCCGTCGCGACGGCCGCGTGCAGGCGGCGGATCACTGTCCGACCGCCCGCCCGAACAGGCCGGTCGCGCCGACCGCGCCGGTGCCCGCCTCTTCCTGGAAGAAGTTGGGCGGCAGGTTGACGCCGTTCGACGCCATCTTGTCGAGGAAGTTCGGCTTGATCCCCGTGCACGAGAGCGGGCCCAGCAGCCGGTGTCCGGCGTCGCGGTTGGCGGCGGCGTCCTCGACCGGCTTGGCCAGGAACACGTCCTGCAAGGTGACCACGTCGGACTCCATCCGCAGCACCTCGGTGATGTGGGTGATCCGGCGGGTGCCGTCGACCAGACGGGACACCTGCACGATCAGGTCGAACGCGCTCGAGATCTGCTCGCGGATCGCGCGCAGGGGCAGTTCCACGCCGGCGGTCAGCACCAGCGTCTCGGTGCGGGCCAGGGCGTCGCGCGGGTTGTTCGCGTGGATGGTCGTGAGCGAGCCGTCGTGGCCGGTGTTCATGGCCTGCAGCATGTCGACGGCCTCGGGGCCACGACACTCGCCGACGATGATCCGGTCGGGGCGCATCCGCAGGGTGTTGCGGACGAGGTCGCGGATCGTGACCTGGCCCTTGCCCTCGATGTTGGCCGGCCGCGACTCGAGCGTGATCACGTGATCCTGCTTGAGCTGGAGCTCGGCAGCATCCTCGACGGTGATGATCCGCTCGTCGGAGGGGATCGCCGACGACAGCACGTTCAGGGTGGTCGTCTTACCCGAGCCGGTACCGCCGGAGATCAGGATGTTCAGCTTGCCCCGCACGCAGGCCTCGAGGAACTGGGCCGACTTGTGGGTGAGCGTGCCGAACTTGATCAGGTCGGCCATCATGAACGGATCCCGCCGGAACTTGCGGATGGTGAGCGTCGAACCCCGCACGGCCAGCGGCGGGATGATCGCGTTCACACGGGAACCGTCGGGCAGGCGGGCGTCCACGTACGGCGACGACTCGTCGATCCGGCGGCCGATCCGGCTGATGATCTTGTCGATGATCCGCAGCAGGTGAGCCTCGTCGACGAACTGCGCGTTGGTCTTCGAGATCTTGCCGTGGCGCTCGATGTAGATCGTGCTGTGGTCGTTGACCATCAGCTCCGTGATCGAGTCATCGCGCAGGAACGGCTCGAGCGGCCCGTACCCGAGGATGTCGTCAGTGATCTGGCGGATGATGTCCTGCCGCTCCTGTCGCGTGAGCGGCGTCTTCTCGACCGCCAGTAGTTCGGTCACGACCTCCGTGACTCGCGTCTCGAGGTCGTCGTCCGACTTGGTGTCGGCGTTGAACATGCGGGGGCCCAGGCGGGGGATGATCTCCCGGTGGATCCGCGTCTTCAGGTCGGCGAACGGGTCGGCGATGGTGGACGTGCGCTCGGTCACGGCCGCCTTGTGCTCGACGCCCGCCTCCGCCTCTTCGTCGTTCGTTGCGACCTGGATGCGAGAGTGCAACGACACGGTCTACCTCCGCTTCCGGCGTGACTTCTTGACTTCCTCGCCGGTACCGGTCCGCATCGGCACCAGCTTGTCGGCGATCTCTCCCAGCGCCTTGACCACGCTCGAGCGCGGGTTCGCAAGCGCCAGCGGCACGCCGCGGTTGATCGACACCGGCACCTCGCGGTCGGACGGCACCTCGAAGGCCACCGGCATGTCCAGCGCCCGCTCGATCTCCCGCGGGTTGAGTCCGACCTTGGCGCCGGTCTTGTTCAGCACCAGATGCCGCCGCTCCTTCGGGTAGTGGAGCAGGTCGAGGGTCTGCAGGGTGAGCTTGATGTTCTTGATCGCCGGCACGTCGAGCGTGGCCACCAGCAGCAGCTGGTCGGTACGGTCGAGCGTCGACAGAACCGGGCCGTGGAAGAACGGCGGTGTGTCCACCACCACCACGTCGTAGTTCTCCTTGGCGACGGCGAACAGGTGTCCGAGACGCTCCTCGGTGACCAGTTCGGCGTCCTCCGGGCGCAGCGGGGCGGGCATCACATGCACGCCCGACTGGTGAGCGGTGACGTAGCCCGCCAGCGCGTCGCCGTCGAGCTCGCGGCGCGCCATGACCAGGTCGTAGATGGTCTTGTCGGGCTCGATGCCCATCATGATCGCGGCGTCGCCGAACTGCAGGTCGAGATCGAGCAGCAGCGTCCGCCGCTCGTGCCGCCGCGCGAAGGTGACGGCCAGGTTGCAGGCCAGCGCGGTCTTGCCTGACCCGCCCTTGGGCGAGAACAGGGTCACGACCTTGCCTTCGGTTGCACTCGACACCTTGCCCGCACCGGGCACGCGCCCGGCCGCCAGCGAGTGTGCCTTCTTGATCGTGAACACGATCCCGTCCGTCAACTGCGGCAGCAGCACGACGTCATGGACGCCGGCGGTCAGCGCCTCGGTCAAGAGCGAGTTGGCGCTGGCCGAGGTGACCAGCACGATCGGTGCGGCGGTGACCGCCCTGATCGCCTCGATCTCGTCGGTCGGGATGTGGTCGGTGGCGCTGGTGCCGTGCAGGATCACCTGCGCGGCGGACTCGGCCAGCCGCGGCCCCGCCTTGGCGGGATCGGCTGCGGTTCCGACCAGCTCCACCTCGGGGTGGTCGGCGAGCCCCTCGCGGACCTCGGCCAGACCGTTGGCCGCGCCCGTGATGAAGACCTTGATGGGGGACTGGTTGCTCATCGATGCGGCTCCTAGCAGAACGGGACGATTTGCCGGATCTGGGCACGTGTCGCACCGGCCACGAGCATCTGGCACGAGGTCGCGATGGTGGACGGGCCGTTCTGTCCGCCGGTCTTCGGCCGCAGAAGGAACCAGATCTGGCCTGTGGAGTAGGCCTGGACGAAGAACGGCGCTTCGGTGTCGGGGACGCCGAGGATCACGGCGTTGCCGCCCTGGCCGTTGTTACCGCCGCCGCTGCCCGAGTCGGTTGCGAGCGCGGTCGAGGCGACGCCCGAGGATCCGGTGGAGAGCACCGGCACGTCGCGCATGATGATCCGCGAGACGGTCACGGCTGCGTAGGTCGACTGGGTGCTGGTCGGCTGAATCGTGCCCTCCCAGACGATGTCGACATGGTCGCCGGCCTGCAGGGTTCCGCCCAGCACCATGTTGGAGTTGAACGCGACCTGGATCGCCCGCTCGGTGCTGACGACCTGGCTGGGGATCGGGTTGGATGCGCTCGCGCCGAACATGATGCCGGTGATCTGGCTGCCGGCGGGAATCACGGTCTGCGTGGTGGCGCCGGGGTCGACCTGGCTCAGGCTGGTGTAGGCGCCGACGACCAGATCCTTGCGCACGACCGACCGAACCGCGAGGTCGCCCATCACCGACTTGGCGGTGGCGCCTGGCTGGATCGTCTGCGTCGCGACCACGACGTTCACCGACTCGGTTCTCTTGTTGGCCTGGCTCTGAACACCACTCGTATAGGTGATCACCAGTACGGCGGCGATCACCGCCAGCACAAGGGCGATCGCGATGTTGCGGACGCTGTAGGTCATGCGGCTGCCTCTCCTGAGGGACGGTCGGACGTAGCTTCACCACTATCGGCAGCGGTCCGGGGCGACTTTAGGTCTCTTCCGCGACATGGGTGTGACGGTCGGAAACCCGCACGGCTCCATCGGTTTGGGCCTGTGCGGAGGCACCGTTCCGGTACCCGGAAACGGCCGATCGCCGGACGTGCCGGCGATCGTGAAAAGGGGGGACTCTGACCGGCACACGCCGGCCCGCCGGGTCACTCGATCCGCATGGACGTGGACGACGACAGGCTGCCGTTGCTCACGACCAGGCCGAGCAGGGAGATCGAGTACGGGTAGGTGACGGTGACGGTCAGCGACCCGCCCTGCGGGATCGACCCGTTGTTGGCCGAGCACAGGGCCGCGAGGTTTGACGTCACGGTCAGTTGCGCCTGATTCAGGTTCGTTGCGGAACCGTCGGCGGCCTGGGTGATTGCGGTGGCCGCGCCGCTGCATCCGAGCGACCGGCTGACGGCACCGGTGCGGGCGCCTTCGCGGGCGGCCGAGGTGACGTCGATGTAGTTGTTGAATGCGATGCCGAACTGGATGATTCCGAACAGCACCAGCAGCAGCACAGGCAGGACCATGGCGAACTCGGTGAGCGCCTGACCCTCTTCGTCTGTGACTACCCGTTTGATCACTGTGGAGCTCCGATCGGCTGCATCGGTGGTGGGACACCGGCGGGCCCTGCGGCGGTGGTGCCGCCGCAGGGCCAGGCCGGATAGCCGTATGGCTACATGCTGTTCGCGACGCTGCTCAGAAGCGTTGTGATGGTGCCGCTGAGGAACGTCAGCGCGACGACCACGGCGATGGTGATCACGCCCAGCACCACGGCGTACTCCGCCATCGTCTGCCCGGCCTCTTCCTCCAGGTGGGCGAAGACCGACTTGAGATACTCGATCAAGATTTCACCTCCCCTGGGGGTGATGGACCGGTGGATGCTCGTGGCCGGTGGCCACGAGTGAACT